>JBKJLT010000557.1:0-4304 GCA_046596765.1 Ferruginibacter sp.
AACCGAAATATTAACCAAGCGTATGCGTACCCTTTCGGGTGGTACCCGGCAAAAAGTAAGTGCCGCATTGGCTTTTCTTTTTAATCCGGATGTTTTAATACTGGATGAACCAACTGCAGGGCTTGATCCGGTTGCATCAGAAATTCTAAAAGAAAAAATTATAGCTGAAAAAAATAAAGGAAAACTGGTACTGATCACTTCACATATTTTAAGTGAACTTGATGATTTGATTTCGCAGGTAATTTATATGCAGGAAGGGAAACTATGTTTTCATAAAAAAATCCAGGACTTAAGAACGGATACCGGTGAAGAAAAATTATCAAAGGCAATTGCAAATGTGATGTTACAGAGATAGATTGTAGAATTCATTAGTGTATCAGTTTGAATTTTTATCGTAATAAAGACTGTCAGGGTGAGCCTGTCGAACCCGGTGCCATGAATGAATCCGCCTTCGACAAGCTCAGGCTGACAACCTCAAAATATACAGCATGAAAAAGATCATTAAATACGTAATTATAGATATTCTCCGGAATAAAATTATGCTGGCTTATACGGTGTTCCTATTATTAATATCGCTTACTATCTTTAGCCTGGAAGATAACTCGGCAAAGGGTTTACTCAGTTTACTCAATATTATTTTAATTATAGTTCCCCTGGTAAGCATGTTATTTTCGGCTATCTATGTATATAATAGTTCAGAATTTCTGGAACTGCTGGTTAGCCAGCCTTTAAAACGAAAAACAATCTGGCTAAGCCTTTTTTCGGGCCTGGCAACATCCATGGCATTTGCTTTTTTTATTGGTGCAGGGTTGCCCATACTTATTTACGAAGCTACCGCAACCGGTTTTATGATGTTGGGTACTGGATTATTATTGTCTGTAATTTTTGTAGCCATTGCCATGCTGGCAGCTGTAATGACCCGTGACAAAGCCAAGGGAATTGGTGTGGTTATTTTATTGTGGCTTTATTTTTCTATCATTTTTGATGGGCTTATACTTTTCATTCTTTTTCAGCTTGCCGATTATCCTTTGGAAAAAATGATGGTGGGTATAACAGCTTTTAACCCAATTGATTTAACCAGGATACTGATCTTATTAAAAATGGATGTATCAGCACTGATGGGTTATACCGGTGCCATCTTCAAAGATTTCTTTGGTACAAACACGGGATTAGTCATTTCTTTTTTGGTTTTGATTACGTGGGTAGTGATACCAACCTGGTTGTCTTTGAGAAAATTTAATCATAAAGATCTGTAACATGAAAAGACATGAAGCCTTAGCACCATTATCAAGAGATCATCATGCTACTTTAATACTTGCGCAGTTGATGAAGGAAAATGCACCGCTGTATAATGGCCTGCCTGATAATGTAAAAGATAAAGCCAGGTATGCAACAGAGCAATTTGAAACCCATATCAGGCAACACTTTCAGCTTGAGGAAACAATACTGGGGAAAGTAAAACATATTCACCCGTCCATAAAAATACTTGCTGAAGTAATAGAAGCTGAGCATCGTGTGCTTACCCATTTATTTAAATCGCTTGCAGATACAAACGATCCTGTAATCACTATGAATGAGCTGGCTGTAAAGCTCACAGATCATATCCGTAAGGAAGAACGGGTTTTGTTTCCATTATTACAGGAGCATTGCGGTGAAACTGTGTTGGCAGAAATTCATGGGTTGTTACATTAAATGAATGCAGTATGAAAAAAGATATTGAATCAAAAATGGATATTGAATCACTGGTAGATGCATTCTACAGTAAAGTGCAGGCTGATGAGCTTATCGGCTATATATTTACAGACATTGCTAAAGTAAACTGGGAGAAACATTTACCTATCATGTACAGCTTTTTTGAGAATATGCTTTTTTACACCGGTGGTTACACAGGTAACCCGATGGAACTGCACAAGCATATAAGCCGCCTTTTTCCCTTAAATGAAAGCCATTTTATAAGGTGGAATCTTTTATTCACAACAACTGTTGATGAATTATTTACCGGCAAAAAAGCAGCGCTGGCAAAACAAAGGGCAAAAAGTATTTCAGATGTTATGCAAATAAAAATACTCAATACAACTTCATCTACAGATAAAATATTCTAATAAAAAGGGTACAAACAATATGTAAGTACCCTTTGCATTCCCATAGCAAATAATTTATTTTGCTGCCGGTAATAAAACGCCGTCAATTACATGTACAATTCCGTTTGAAGCCGGAATGGAAGCCACTATTTTTGCTGTACCATTAACATAAATACCATCTGCTTTTTTTGTGATGGTTATATTTGAGCCATTTACCTGGCCTATAACCTGGCCATCCTGAAACATGTCTGGCTTAAATACACCCACAGCAACATGATACTGTAAAATGTCTGTCAGGTCATCTTTCTTTTCAGGCTTTAATAACCCGTCAACAGTACCGGCTGGTAATTTATCAAAGGCTGCATTGGTAGGTGCAAATACGGTGAACGGCCCTGCATTGCTGAGTACATCAACCAGTTCAGCAGCTTTAACAGCCGCTACCAAAGTGGTATGATCTTTACTGCCAATGGCAACCTGCACAACATTTTTTGCCGATACATCATCCTTTACACCAGATTGACCCGTTGGCACCGTATTGTTGCTGGTGGTAGCATCAGCACTGTTTTGCTGATTGCCGTTGTTACAGGCAATCGCAAACAACAACAATGTTGCAGGCAGTGTAGTTTTTAGTTTATTGCTCATCTTTAAGTTTTTTTTGATGAATTATTATAACGTAAATCTATGGAGCGTTGAATCAGCGGCTTATGATTGTAATCACAAATAGAAAAATTATGACTACAAACATTTTACACGGCTATTTTTATTACTGGTATCATGTTTGCAGGAAACAATAACTGATAACAATCATTTTTTTTAATTTACTGCATCATTGAATTGTTATAAACAGGTTTTTAAATTTGTGCTGCATAATCAAAATAGGTTTATATGAAAAAAGTAATCATTTCCCTGGATGGGCAACATTTTCCGAAGGGTGCCTTTGAATTTGTAAAAAATCTCAATGCAAAGCGTGAAATTTTATTGGCGGGTGTTTTTTTGAGCCCGGTTGATTATTCGAAACTGCTTGCTTATACCGGTTTGGAAGGGATTACCATAATGCCCGAATGGCTGGTGAAAAATGAGGATGATGTACTGGTTAATAAAAATATCAGTTTATTTAAAGAAACCTGCATAGCAGCGGGCATTGAATTCAGGATACACAAGGATACAGATCTGATGGCCATATCTTCTTTAATTGAAGAAACCCGCTTTGCAGATGTTTTAATCATCAGCAGCGATTTGTTTTATGCCAACATATCAATACAGCAGCCTAATTTTTACCTGGAAGAAGTTTTAAAAAGAGCAGAATGCCCCGTAATGCTTATTCCGGAAAAATATGACGAACCGGGTCAGGTTGTTTTGGCTTATGATGGAAATGAATCTTCGGTATTTGCCATCAAGCAGTTTGCCTATCTTTTTCCGGAACTGGCTAAAAAAGAAACCATTTTATTATCCATTATTCAGCACGAAGATGAAATGCCTGAGTATAGCCTTGTTACCGAGCTGGTATCCCGGCATTTCCCCAATTTAAAACTGCAATCCCTGCATCTGAAGCAGAAAAAAGATTTTGCAGCATGGCTTTCAAACAAACCAAACAGTGTTATTGTAATGGGGGCATTTGCCAGGTCGGCGCTTTCTCAATTGTTTAGAAAAAGTTTTGCAACCGATGTTATTCACGATATAAAAATGCCCATTTTTATATCTCATAAATAAACCGGCAAATGAAATACTGCTGAGTGCCTGCTGGTATTGCATTATAGCCAATTCCATAACTCCACTTTTGGTTAATCATGGCGAAGTGCTGGTTGAACATGTTGAAGCGTAATTGCCGGCATCTTCCGGGCTGTTTGGCTTAGTTTGCTGTTAAAACTTTAGTACACTCTTCTCCAAACTGACTGATAATTCGCACCGCAATTTTTTGTCCTTTCTTTTTTATTTCTATTGGGTGAGAAATGTGTCCGTATAACCGGTCAAAAGCTTCATCATCAATTTCAATCTTTAAGGTTTTTTCTACTTTCTTTTTAGTACTGTCTTTGGCAAGATTGTCTAAACCTTTTTTCCATTTGTCAAATTCAGATTTTTCTCCACCGCAAAAGAAAACCTGTTTAACCACAAAGTTGCTGCCATCATAATCTTCGTCTACCATCCAGTAAGCTATGTCATGAACGTTACGAGGTTTTACTTCGTCTTTAATCGGGTCATAAATATCTAAGCCTTTTATTTCTA
>JBKJLT010000152.1:0-14884 GCA_046596765.1 Ferruginibacter sp.
ATAAAGAATTTGAAATACCAAAAGATATTGAAGTTAAGTCCATGAAAGAAATGCAGAATGGTGGCCCGGGGGGCGGCCCCATGATACAGATGAGGGTTGGGGGTTAAAAATATTCACATAAAAAACTCCCGAAAACCGGGAGTTTTTTATGTGAATAGTATGGTTATTTATTGGCCCAGTTTCAAAATATTAGTATTGTAATCAAATGAAAATTTACCAAATTTCGCTAAAGCTGACTGTCCTAATAACAAAGGTGCTTTTATATTATCCACAATTGAAGCACTAACATTATAAATAGTAATGCCCCCTATTTCTATTTTCTTAATATTAATTACCGTGCCCACAGAAATATTACCATTTGCATCTCTGTATTTGCTACTCCCTTTTATATCATCATTATTTAACTGACCATTTTTAAACATAAACGCCGCTTCTACTAATGAAATCGAAACATCACTTGCTCCAGAATCAAAGATAAAAGCCAACGGAAGGTCGTTTACTTTACATGGTATTTTATAGACACCTCCTTCCTTAACCAATTTGACTTGTCCTTTTTTACCTATGGGATTAGCATCTTGTATATTTTGAATAACCTCATCGTCTTCAGCATTTGAAAAATCACCTTTCTCTACCTTTGCTCTTTTCTTTTCAATTTCTGTAAATTTTGAAGTATTACCACCCATTTTATAAGCATTGCTTAATATTTCAAGTGCCAGCTTATAATTGGCCTTGTCAGTGAATTTATAATCCTTTAGTTCAGCCAATAACTTAACAGCATCCTCAGCAAAAGGAATGGCCTGGTTCATGGTTGTTTTCACGGATGCGGTTAACTCATTTTTTACTTTTAGCTCAGCCGGTTTGGTTCCTTTAATTTTTGCTGCACGTTCCTGCAGTTCGTATGTTTTACTGTAATATAGGTTGGCTAACTGCAAATTTCCTTCAATATTTGGTTTAATGAAAACGGCTTTTTTAAACAGGTCTTCAATTTTTGTTCTGTAAGCCGCTACAGCAGCAGCATCCTTATTCTTGGCAGCATCTGTGCCTAAAAATTTATCAATTTCTACCGCGTAGTTATAAAAAATAAGATAATTATTAGGGAATATCGTTGTCAGTTCTTCGTACTTAATTAGCAGGGCTTCGTTTTCAAGTCCGGCCAGTGCAAATTCAGTTTCTTTGTTTTCCCAGTAAGGCAGGTCAACAGGGTAATATTTTTTTGCAGCCGTTACGTATTTATTGAAAAGTTCGGCATTTTTTTCACGCTTATATTTTTGCACCAGTTCATCGTAAGCTGAAGCATATTTTTCATCTCCCAGATTTGCATCAGCTATTTTTTTATAATAAATTACAGCATCATCCTTTTTTTTAAGTTCATTAGCAAGTACCGCCAGATTCCATACAAGGTCGGTATCGTGTACAGAAAACTTAAGGATACCTGGGCCGTTAAGACTGTTGGCGATACCATAATCATGCACATCAAGCGAATTCCTGAAAAGATCAAAAGATTCCGCATACTTTTTTTCATTGTACATTTTTACCCCCATGTCGTAATAGGTATAATATAAATTGAATAAGGTAGAATTATTTTCTTCTTTTGTAAATGGTACTTTGGCATCAATTTGCGCATATTTTTTTAGCGCAGCAAAGGCTTCGTCATTAAGGCTTTTACTTTCTGCCAAAGTTTTCTTTGAATCTCTTGCCACCATATTGTATATATAGGCCTTATAATACCAGCCTTCGGGCTTTGCAGCATTTTTTTCAATTGCCAAAAACTTATCTAAGTCGGTTTTCGCTTCATCAAATTTTTTAAGGGCAACGTTTATTGATATACTTTTTAAATCCTGGGTTTGGGCTACATAAGATGCCGTAAACAATACAAACGCTAATAAATATTTCTTCATGTTTTTAAATTTATTTAGGTGTTAAAGGTATTAATATACAGATGAAATTTGCTAATATTTTTCATAAATTATGCCAATGTTTTATATACAACGCCATTTACCAAAGATTAACAATAACCCGTTTATGCCAAACATGCGTAAATTGCAGTTTCAATAATTCAAGGATTGATATCTCCCGAAAGCATACAACAAATACTCAGCCGCATTGATATTGTGGAAATAGTTGGCTCTTTTATTAAATTAAAAAAGAGAGGAGCCAATTACCTGGGCCTTTGCCCGTTCCACAATGAAAAAAGTCCTTCCTTCACCGTTTCGCCCAGCAAAGAAATTTACAAATGTTTTGGTTGTGGCCGCAGCGGTAACAGCATTGGTTTTTTAATGGAGGCCGAAAAATACAGTTATGTGGAAGCCTTGCGCTGGCTGGCGGCAAAATATAATGTAGAGATTGAAGAAAGTGAAACCAGCCCTGAATACAAACAGCAGCAACAGGTAGCCGACAGCCTGTACATCATAAATAACTTTGCACAAAAATATTTTACAGAAGCTTTACTTAATTCTGAAGAGGGGCAGGACATTGCTTTAAGCTATTTGAAAGAACGTGGCTTTCGGGAAGACATCATCAAAAAATTTCAACTGGGGTATAATGGCGAAGGCCGGGATGGTTTTACCAAGGCCGCCCTGGCGGCCCAATACAGCCTGGAGTATCTGCAAAAAACAGGACTGGTAAATGTACGGGATGGTAATGCTTATGATAATTACCGTGGCAGAATCATTTTTCCCATTCATAACCAAAGCGGAAAAGTTTTGGGCTTTGGTGCCAGGATCATCAAAAAAAATGATAAGGCTCCCAAATATATCAACAGCCCCGAAAATGAAATTTATGTAAAAAGTAAAATCCTCTACGGATCTTATTTTGCACGACAGGCCATTGATAAAGCTGATGAATGTTTACTGGTAGAGGGATATACAGATGTAGTAAGCCTGCACCAGGCCGGAGTAGAAAATGTGGTTGCCAGCGGCGGTACATCGCTTACACCCGACCAACTGCGGCTTATAAAAAAGTACACCAGCAACCTTACTATAATTTATGATGGCGACAATGCCGGCATTAAGGCAGCATTGCGTGGGCTTGACCTGGCACTGGAAGAAAGCCTGAATGTAAAACTGGTATTAATACCCGATGGCGAAGATCCTGACAGCTATGTAAACAAAGTGGGTGCTGTTGAGTTTATCGATTTTGTAAATAATAATAAAAAAGATTTCATTTTATTTCAACTGGGTATTGCTTTAAAAGATGCCGGTAGCGACAGTACAAAAAAATCGATTGTTGTAAACCAGATTGCTGAAACCATTTCAAAAATAAATAAGACCGAAGATTTTACCAAACAGCAGGATTATATAAAGCAATGCTCCGAAATTTTAAAGATCGAGGAAAGCGGTTTGCATGCACTGGTTAATAAATTCATCAGAGAAAAAGTAAATAAAGAAGAAACAAGAATATCAAGAGATCAACGTTTTGCAGAAGAACCGATAGACAATGTAACCAGCAACGAAGTTGAAAATGATGTTACTGCCCTTTTTAATAAAGACGAAATACATGAACAGGCCATGATAAGAAGCCTTCTGGAATTTGGATTAAAAAACTGGACTCCACCCGGCCAGCAGGCCAATGAAGAAATGAAAGTGGCCGAATATATTTTTAAAGAGATAGAAGAAAATCAACTGGAAGAACTGATTGATAACAAAGAACTGGTAAGAATATTACAAACCTACAAGGCCTGGTTTAATGCAGGTATTGAACCGACCGCCAAGAATTTTTTATACCACGAAGACCAGCAAATTAGTTCACTGGTTGTAAGCATCATGGATTTTAATTACGAAATAAGCCCGAAGTGGAAAGACCATTTTGAAGGCCACATTGCCACTCGTGATGATCTTTTTGCCGAAGAAGTTTTTTCAACATTGAATTACCTAAAGCTGCGCAAAATAAAAAGGCTGATGGATGAAAATCAGCGTGATCTTGAAAAATCAACGGTTGCTGAAGACCAGATGATTCTGGTTCAAACACACCAGCATTTAAAACAGATGGAGATTGAATTGACTAAGCATTTGGGTACGGTAATTTTCAGGTAATTTTTTTAAATACAGTTTCACGCAGAGGATACAGAGAAGCAGAGGTCGCCGGGAATTTTATCTCTGCAAACTATGCTCACCAGTGCTCCCTGCGTAAAATTTTATTTATGATTTTTGTGCAATTACTTTAGCAGGCCTCAATTTTTTCCAGCCAAAATAAATTGTGAATATAATTAAAGATAAAGGCCAGATTGATACCAACCCAACAAATAATTCTACAATCCAGCCTGCACCAGTCTTAAAAGCGATGCTTAATCTTGTTAAAAAAGATGGAGCATCATCGTTTGCTGTATACCCTTCTAATGGCTGGTAAAATGTAAGGTTAATGGTACTCATAGCCGATTGGTTTGTTAAAAATGCAACACGCCCGGCGGCAGATTCTATTTGTTCCTGTATGCTGTTTATCTCGTTCTGCACCTGCAGCACTTCTTCCATATTTTTCGACTGCTTTAAAAATTCTAGGTATTTTAAACGCATTTGCTTTTTGGCTTCCAGCCTTGATTTTGTATCAACCACTTCGCCGGTGACATCTTCGGTACTTATTTTTTTTTCTGTAACTCTTCCATCATCGGGTAATTTGTTCATCATGTTTTCAAATTGTGGCACGGGCACTTTAATGGTTATAGTTGCTTCCGATTTTTCGTCGGTAAGATTTTGCTCTTCCTGTGCAACATATGCCCCGTATTGCTTTAAAGCATTGTGTACAAAATCATTGTACTTTTTAAAATCTTTAATTTCCAGTTTTAAATTGGCAGTTTTTATAATCTTGTTGTCCCAGTCGGGGTTTGACACCGGATCAGTTTGCATTGGAGAACCTGTAGAATCTGCAGCAAGCGGCGAAAATTTCCCTACGGGAATTTGTTGTTTTTCTTTGCCCCCGCCTTTTTGAGGTTCAGTAGATTTTAATTCCGATAATGCATAATCCTGCGTGGCTGCTGATTTGTTGTCGCTTTGATTACAGGAAATGAAAAATGTAGCAGTAAAAAATGCAGTAAAAAAGAATTTTGTTTTCATCACAATGAGTTTAGAGTTATTAGATACTCATTGATACAAAATGCATAAAATTAGTAACCGCTGTTAAATGTTAAATGAAACAGAAAGCCGGAGGAAAGAATATTAATCAAGGAACAAGTAATGCCAAATTCTGAAGTTGGTTCCGATCATCATTCAATAATCTTGTTCTTTGTTCGATATTTTTTATTCTTTCTTGCAAAACAAAAAGAGGGTTAAATCCTCAGAGCGCAAAGTTCCCCCTCATCCTGAGCGAAGTCGAAGGGCAGGGGGTTAGGGGGTTGCAAGCTTCATGATCTCCTCCCACTCCTCTTGCTTTACCGTTTGCACACTCAACCTCCCCAATCTTACCAGATCCATATCGCCAAAACGGCCATCAGCTTTTAATTGATTAAGGCTTACCGGCTTCTTTAATTTTTTAACGGCTTTAATATCCACAGCTACCCACCTATCGTCATCAATTGTAGGATCGGGATAAGCTTCTTTTACCACTTTAGCAATGCCCACAATTTCAACCCCCTCGTTGCTGTGGTAATATAATACTTCATCCCCTTTCTTCATGGCACGCAGGTTAATGCGTGCTGCATAATTACGTACACCGCTCCAGCAGGTTTGCTTGTCTTGTACCAACATATCCCAACTGTAAACCGAGGGCTCAGATTTTACCAGCCAATAAGCCATAGTCATTATTATTTAGCATCAAATTTATAGATAAAAATAACCGCATTTTCATTCAGACATCATTATTTGAAACAAAACTAAGAAATGTTAAATCCGTTTAACAGTAATGTACGTATGTAACGGCAGGACAACTGTCTCTTTTACTCAAAAAATAAAAATTTTAAGACATGAATCAAAAATTAACCCGATTAATCATCCCGGTTTTGCTGCTGATGTTTGCCCAAACATCATTTGCGCAATTTCAATTCAACAAACAAAACCCCATAACTACTGCAGTCCCCTTTTTAAGACTTGCAACTGATGCAAGAGCTGCTGCTATGGGCGATGTAGGTGTTGCAACAAGCCCTGATGCCAACTCTTTATTTTACAATGGAGCTAAAACCGTCTTTAATGAAAGCAATTACGGTATTGGTCTTACCTACACACCATGGCTCAGTGAACTCGACATTAAAAACATTAACCAGATTTCTTTAGGCGCTTTTTACAAACTGAGCAACAAAGAAGCGGTAAGTATCGGTTTCCGTAACTTTAACCAGGGTACATTCACTTTTAACGACGCTGTCGGAAATGAAGTTGGTACCTTTAAGCCCAGCGACCTTGCTGCTGAAGTTGGGTACTCCCGCAAGCTTTCAACAAAAAGCGGTATAGGCCTTAATGTACGTTATATACACAGTAAACTGGCCAACAATTCTGTAAACAGTAATTATAAATCGGGTAATGCTGTTGCTGCCGACATTTCATATTTTTACACAAACAAAGAATGGAACTTTGGCCTTGCAGTTACAAACCTTGGCAGCAAGATGAAATATGGTGGCGAGCCATCCTACATACCTGCAAACCTTGCGCTGGGAGTGGCTTACAGTAAAGATATAAACAGCGATAACAAAATTTC
Source organism: Ferruginibacter sp. (assembly GCA_046596765.1). GTDB lineage: Bacteria > Bacteroidota > Bacteroidia > Chitinophagales > Chitinophagaceae > Ferruginibacter. Next base: position 6,616 of record JBKJLT010000152.1, read on the forward strand.
ATTTGCATTTGATTTAAATAAATTATTGGTACCAACACCTCCAGATCCTTCCAACGCACAAAAAGTGGCAGACTATAATAATAAAGGTGTTGTGGGTAGCTGGTTTAGCTCTTTTGGCGATGCACCTGGTGGCGCAAAAGAAGAGTTCAAAGAAATTCAGGTTGGCGTTGGTGCAGAATACATGTACAAAGAATTATTCAGCCTGCGTGCCGGATATTTTGCCGAAAACAACCAGAAAGGAGACCGGAATTACCTTACCGTTGGTGCCGGCTTACATTACAAGGTTGGCGGTGTTAATTTTTCGTACCTGGTACCAGCAGGTAAAAATACCAATAATAATGCCCTTAAAAATACATTCAGGCTTTCCCTGTTATTTGATTTCAAAAACGCATCTAAATAAAATAACCTAAAATTTACAATAATGAAAAGAACAATTATTAAAACAAAGCAACTGATACTGATGCTGGCCCTTATTACAGGCAGCCTGGTAACAAATGCTTCGAGCCACAGGGAAGCGCCATTAATCTCCGCCGACCCCCTGTGCGATAATACAGATGTGTATGCCTTCCGCAGTCCGGATGATCCAAATACAATTACAATAATAGCCAATTATATTCCGTTTGAGTTGCCTGAAGGTGGCCCTAACTACTATACATTTGGTACAAATATCCGCTACGAAATTCATATCAAAAACAAAACAACCACTGCTACAGATGATATCCTGTACAGGTTTACATTTTCGCAGGTAAATCAGGACCCTACTACTTTTTTTAATATCCGCCTGGCTAAACAAAATATAAAAACAACTTATATCTGTGAGAAAAGTGTTAATGGTGGTGCCTTTACAACGGTAGTTACAAACGGTGTAGTTCCCCCGGCCAATATTGGCCCACGCTCCATTCAAAGTACACCCGTTGGTTTAGGCGCACCAAATTACGATGCATTAATTACTGCGGCAATAGCAACTGCCACCAGTGGCGAAAAGGTTTTCTGCGGCCCTGTAGATGATCCTTTCTTTGTTGATCTTGCCGGAGCATTTGATGTTGGTAATTTCCGTCCGGAAGGCAATACAACCAATCCAACCAAAGATGGTTTATCACGTTACAATGTTCATAGTATCGCTCTAAAAATTCCAATTAATCTTTTACAGAAAGATGGTAAAACTGCAGCGCAGGCTGCTAATATTTTAGATGGCGATTTTGTAATTGGTGTTTGGGCAAGTGCCAGCAGGCAGCAAATTAAAACAATTACCGCTTCTGGTACAGTTGGCTACAGTGGCCCATGGGTACAGGTTTCACGTTTGGGAATGCCACTTACCAACGAGGCTATCATTCCTTTGGAAATGAAAGATAAATGGAATTCAACTACACCTGCAAATGATCTGCAGTTTGCAGCTTATTTTTCAAATCCTGAATTAGCTTTGTACATGGACGATTCTAAATTTGGCGGAGCTGTTCCATCTTTAAATGCATTAAGAATTCAAAATCACTCATTGGGTGCTTTTGATTTCAGAAATGGAAGACCTGGTTTATTTCCTTTAAAAGGTTCTGCAGCAGTGAAAGGCACAGCCCTGGATGATGCAATTTTCGGCACAATCTTGTTACCAGATAATAAGAGTCCGAGAGCTGTTGATCTTTTACCTATTTTTTATACCGGTGTTCCAAACCTGGCTCCCTATCAATTAGCTACGGGTAAAACAGGCGGCCCGCTTTCGCCAGGCAAACCTTTTATCAATAACTTTTTACCAACCCTGGGAGATATGCTGCGCCTGAATATGGCCGTACCTCCTACTCCACGTAACGATCCAAAGTTCAGCAGCCTGGGTATTGTAAATGCAGCGGTGCTTGGTCTTACCGACGCAGCTTACAACGGCAGTACTGCAATACAATTTATTCCTAACATGGATGGTTTTCCTAATGGCAGAAGATTAGAAGATGATGTAACCACTATTGAACTGCAGGCAGTTGGTGGTGTTGCTTTGGCAGCAATTGGTTTATGGTACGATGATTATAAAAATGATGGCATGCCTGTTACACCAAACCTGGTTAATGTACTTAGTTTTTCAGCAGGCCCAACCAAAAACGATACTACATTTAAACCCGCATTTCCTTATGTGCAGGCACCATGGAGAGGTTTTGATTACAGTATTAAACCAAGATTCTAACCTTAAAAATTAAACATTATAAATTATAAATTGTATGAAACAATATTTTAAAATACTTACTGCCCTGCTGATATGGACAACTGCATTTACCATAAATGCCGCTGCATCCAGCCATAGGGAAGCACCATTGATCAGTAATGATCCACTGGCAGATAACACGGATGTTTATGCTTTCCGCAGCCCTGCTGACTCTAGCAAAATTATCCTGATCGCTAATTACATTCCCTTTGAGCATCCGGCTGGCGGCCCCAACTGGTACACGTTTGGAGAAAACATACGTTACGAAATTCATATTGATAACAACACTGCCACACCAGGTGATGATATCATTTACCGTTTTACTTTTAAGCAGGTAAATGAAGATGGTTCTACTTTCTTCAACATCCGCCTGGGTAAGCAAAATTTAAAAACAACGTACACCTGCGAAAGAAGCTTCAACGGTGGCAGTTTTGCAACTATTGTTACAGATGGCGTTGTACCTCCCCCAAACATTGGCCCACGCTCTATTGAAAGCCCTGTAGGACTTGGTGCAGCAGATTACAATGCATTAATGACAGCAGCAATTAAGACAACGAGTACGGGCGAGAAAATTTTCTGCGGCCCTATTGATGACCCGTTCTTTGTTGATTTAGGCGGCGCCTTTGATGCCGGTGGATTTAGAACAGTTGGTGCAAGAGATGGCCTGGCTAAATATAATTGCCATACCATTGCAATAGAAGTACCCATTTCTACTTTACAAAAAACTGGTAGAACTACAGCAACAGCAACCAGTATTTTAGATGCAGATTTTGTAATTGGTGTGTATGCCAATGCAAGCAGGCCTGCAATTACCACTTTAAGTACCACTGGAGAAAACCCTACAACTTCTGGTGCATGGATTCAGGTGTCAAGACTTGGAATGCCTTTAACCAACGAAGTTGTTATTGCCATTGGTGATAAAGATAAATGGAATGGTACTTCACCATCTGGCGACGGACAATTTATTCCATACTTTAAAAACCCTGAACTGGCTTTGTACATGGATGATTCACAATTTGGTGGTGCTGTACCAGGCCTTGCTAAGTTAAGAATTCAAAAAGCTTCTTTGGGTGCTTTTGATTTCAGAAATGGTAAACCAGGTTTATTTCCTTTAAAAGGTTCTCCTGCTGTTGCAGGTACAGCTTTGGATGATGCTATTTTTGGCACCATACTTTTACCAGATAATATGAGTCCACGTGCGGTTGATATTTTACCGGCATTTTATACCGGTGTTCCAAACCTGCGCCCTTATCAGTTAGCAACAGGCAAGCCTGCTGGTAATCCTTTAGCGGCTGGCAAACCATTTATAAATAACTTTTTACCAACCTTAGGCGATTATTTAAGGTTAAATATGGCAGTGCCTGTTACGCCACGTAACAGTGCCGACTTTAGTCCTTTGGGTATTGTGCAGGCAGCAGTTTTAGGGTTGACAGATCCAAGATTTAATGGAAGTGCTGCTTTGCAAAATATTCCAAATATGGATGGTTTTCCTAACGGCAGAAGATTGGAAGATGATGTAACCACTATTGAATTACAGGCTGTAGGTGGTGTTGTTTTAGCAGCCATTGGTTTATGGTATGATGATTATGTTATTGGTGGAAGCCCTGTAACACCACAATTGGTAAATACTATCACTTTTAAAGAAGGTGTTGGTAGAAACGATACAACATTTAAAACGGCTTTTCCTTTTGTGCAAACACCTTGGAGAGGCTTTACAGGACCGGGTTATACCGGACCAAAGAGCAGTGTATTTGGTGGCAACTTAGGTTTGGCTCCAGGCCCGATTCCGTTTATAGCTTTTCCAACTCCGTTCAAATCATCTACAACTTTCCACTACAGGCTAGATAAGGATGCAAATGATATTATGATCGTTATAACTGATGCAGCGGGAAGAAGGATTGCGCAAATAAGAGAAACCAGCAGAATAAAAGGTGATTATTATGTACCATTTAACATGCCCAACCTTGCATCAGGTGCCTATTACGCCAGGTTATATGTTGATGGTATAAAATCAACAACAATTGGAATTGTAAAAACAAATTAAGGTTTGGCCACGGATTACACAGATTAACACTGATTAATACAAAAGTAATTAGTGCTCAATATGTTGATCCTTGGTAAATAACCTGCCCGTAAGGCTATAAGCATACGCACACAACACAAATAATCCGTGTTAATCTGTGTAATCCGTGGCAAACAACCTGCGAGGCAGATATAAGATAATGTTAAAAAAGGAGAACCGCGGTTCTCCTTTTTTCGTATATTTTTACACAAAAAACATCTCTAAATGAAAAAGACTTTAACCCTTGTATCATTTTTTGTCCGCAGGATGCTGTGCGCTGCTTTTTTAATTTTTGTTTCCAGTACAGCAATAACAAGCTGTAATAATAACGAAGCAAAATTAAAAGAGTACGTAAAAGAAAGCGACCCCATGCAGATTCCCGATTTGCTGCCACGCAAAGGCGAACTTGCCACTGCCGCAGAATGGAAAAAAACTCAGGAAAAAACAGCAGAATTAAAAGCAAAATTGAACGTAAATCCTGATGATGTAAAAACACGGCTGCAACTGGCTACCATTTTCATTACCGAGCAACGCATCACCGGCGAGCATCATTACTACTACCCTGCCATCGAAAAAATTTTGAATGGCGTTTTAAGCATTGATGCCAAAAACTTTGAAGCTACAGTTTACAAAGCTTCACTTAGAATGAGCCAGCACCAGTTTGCCGATGCTAAAAAAATTGCAGAAGAAGCAAAGAACATTAATCCCAACAATGCTTACGTGTATGGTATTTTGGTTGATGCCAATGTAGAGTTGGGCAATTACGAAGAAGCCATTGCAAATTCGGATAAGATGCAGGCTCTTAAACCATCGCTGGAAGCTTATTCAAGAGCCAGCTATTTACGGGAGATTTATGGCGATTACAACGGTGCCATTGCCGCCATGAAATTGGCCGTACAGGCTGGTTTACCTGGCAGCGAACCACAATGCTGGAGCAGAAATGTACTTGGCGATCTATATTTTAATACCAGTAAACTGGCAGAAGCTAAAAGCACTTATGAAGAAAACCTTTTCATGCGCCCCAGCTACGCACCCAGTATGGCAGGACTTGCAAAAGTTGAAGCAAAGATGAAAAATTATACAAGAGCCATTGCCTTGCTGGATTCTGCAAACGCCATTATGCCGCAACCATCTTTTGAAGAACAGAAAGCAGATGTGTATGCCGAAATGGGCGATGCCAAAAAAGCAATGGACAAATATGCTGAAGTACAAAAATTGCTGACAGCAGATGCAAACTCTGGTCATCATTCAGTATCGCTGGAACTCAGCAGGAGTTTTATTAAATCAAACCAATGGGATAGCGCAAAAAAATATGCAATGATGGAATATACCATCCGCCCAAAAAATATTGATGTTAATAATGAACTTGCCTGGATAGCTTACAGCCAGAACGATATAGCCAAAGCAAAAGAATATTTAAAGGCAGCAGAAAGCACCGGCAGCAAAAATCCTGAACTTTTAAAAAGAGCCGCCCTTATCAACTCAAAATAAAAACCTTTATTTAACTATTTACACAATAAAGGTTCCCAAACATCCATAAAAACAAAAATTATAAAAACCGGTCCAGGCCGGTTTTTATAATTTTAAACAAGATCAAGATGGTATTTGCATAAGGATATATATTTCTACTGCAAAGCATATAAATTCTGTTATTTTGTTAAAGTTTTAAAACTAAAAAACAAAGGCCTTCGTATATTATTAAAGTATAGCCTTTAACCAGATTAACGCAAGCGGCATCGTGCCAGATGAAACAAATTGCTTTATATATCGTCCTCTTTTCTTACAGCATAGTTATGTTGAAGCCGGTATCTCCCTATATTTCTGATGCAGTTGAGCATATTTTTAATTACACGCAGCACATGGCTACTGTTCACTACGAAAACGGAAAATACCATGTGCATAAAGAAATAGTTGATAATGCGAAAAAAAACAATCCTGTAAAAGAAACGCCGTCCTCAAAAAAAGAAAAATCAGCAAACGATCATATTGCCATACAGCAAAAGCAAACTGCTCCCGATTTACCTGCAAACATTTCATACCAGTTTACATCTTCGTCAAACCTGCATAATAATTACCTGGCGGCAGACTACCCTCCCCCACGGGCCTGATCAATTTCTGTTCACGTGTTTTCTGTACTGAAAATTTATCTGCTGTTATAAGCAGATACGGATTCATACATTTTACAATTATATTAAATTATCAAGCTTTAAATTATTATCATGCAAAATATAAGCAGGTACACCATTCTTATGGCTGTACTGTTATTATCCTTACCGTATGTGTTGCAGGCACAAACCAGCATTAAAGGAAAAGTGGTAGATGCTGTAAGCAGGCAACCGCTTGAATCGGTATCTATTACAGACATAAAATCGCAAAGCGTAAAAACAACAACCGATCAAAACGGAGATTTTGTTTTAAAATCAGGTACCGAATTGCAGTTCTCTGCCATTGGTTATAAAACTTTAACAAACACGGTTAGAGCAGGCGGCAATATCATTGCTTTACAACCCGACCTTGTTAGTTTAGAAAATATTGTACTGGAAAGCAACGCCACATCAAAGTTCAGCACTATCACTAAAATAGACCTTGATTTAAATCCGGTACGTAACACACAGGAACTGATGCGTATTGTACCAGGTCTTTTTATTGCCCAACATGCCGGCGGCGGCAAGGCCGAACAGATTTTTTTACGTGGCTTTGATGTTGACCATGGTACCGATGTAAAAGTTTCTGTTGACGGTATGCCGGTTAATATGGTTAGCCATGCACATGGACAGGGATATGCCGATGCACATTTCATAATACCTGAAACCATTAATAATATAGATTTTGGTGCAGGCCCCTACTACACCCAACACGGCGATTTTAATACTGCCGGTTATGTTGCATTCTCTACCTTTAAAAATATTTCTAAAAGCCTGGTACAGGTTGAAGGCGGCAGGTTTAATACCTTTCGTACACTGGCTATGGTTGATCTTTTAAAAAAGAACAAGGATAAACAAAGTGCCTACATTGCCAGCGAATTTAATTATACCGATGGCCCTACCATCAACAAACAAAACTTTAACCGCTTTAATATTTTTGGTAAATACAATGCAGTTATTTCAAAAGCCACTCAATTTACTTTTTCGGCTTCGGCATTTAACAGCAAGTGGGATGCCAGCGGACAAATACCCGAACGTGCGGTAGCTAATGGAACTATTGAACGCTTTGGTTCTATTGACCCAAGCGAAGGCGGCAATACCGAACGCTACAATGCCAGCATCCTTTTCTCTACCCAATTTAAAAGCGGCAGCACCTGGCAAAACCAGGCTTTTTACAGCAAGTATAAATTTAACCTGTTCAGCAACTTTACTTTTTTTGTAAACGACCCCGTTAATGGTGATGAAATTAACCAGGCAGAGAGCCGGAATATTTTTGGGTTCAATTCTACCTTAAAAGAAAAAAGATTTTTTGGTAAAGCAGTATTAAACTCAACCGATGGTATTGGCCTGCGCTACGATGCTACCAACGATAGTAAACTGGCCAACGTAGTTAACCGCCGGTTTTTAAGTAATGTAAAACTGGGCGATATAAAAGAGATGAATGCTTTTGCATTTACCGATCAGCAGTTAAATATTGGTAAATGGCTCATCAGTGCCGGTGTGCGGTTAGATTATTTTCATTTTAATTATTTAGATAAATTATCAACCACGCAGCAGCCATCGCAAAACAAAGCTATTGTAAGCCCTAAATTAAATATTCAATATACTATCAGCAAAGCCGTACAATTGTATGTGAAAGGCGGCAAAGGTTTTCACAGTAACGATGCAAGGGTGGTTACAGCAAATGATGGAAAAGAGATTTTACCGGCAGCCTATGGTGCCGACCTGGGCTTTATTCTTAAACCCCTTAAAAACCTATACATTAATGTTGCTGCCTGGTATTTATATCTTAATCAGGAGTTTGTGTACGTGGGCGATGATGGCAATATAGAACCAAGTGGTAAAACCCGCAGAGAAGGTATTGATGTAATTATGCGTTAC
>JBKJLT010000176.1:0-4051 GCA_046596765.1 Ferruginibacter sp.
CACATGACCTGCGAAGGTGCATTGAATGCTGTTCGTACAAACAACAGTCACAATCAAAAAGTATTTGCCGAAACCTGTATTCAATATTTATTACTCGATGCATCTTTATACGAACAGAATTTTGAAGGTGCCAAATGGGTAATGAGTCCGCCATTGCGGGAGAAGAAAGACCAGGAAGCATTGTGGGCCGGAATCAATCAAGGATTGATACAGGTTGTTGCAACAGATCATTGCCCTTTTACCTGGGAGAAAAAATTATTGGGTAAAGATGATTTTTCTAAAATACCAAATGGCCATCCGGCAATTGAACATCGTGTTGAATTGTTATACAGTGAAGGCGTTAGGAAGGGAAGAATAACTGCGAATAAATTTGTGGAACTGTTATCAACCAATCCTGCGAAAATTTTCGGGATGTTTCCAAAGAAAGGTTGTATAGCACCGGGCTCAGATGCTGATATCGTTTTGTTCGATCCGAATGAAGAACATACTATCAGTGCATCAACCCATCACATGAACACAGATTACTCGGCGTATGAAGGATGGAAGGTAACCGGTAAAACAAAAACTGTTTTATTAAGAGGGCAGGTTGTAATTGATGATGGTAAATGTTTAGTTGAAAAAGGGAATGGAAAATATATTAAGCGAAATAAAGTGTCTCAAATAATTTAGCTTTAACGCAGAGAAAAAGAGAAGCAAAGTTTTCGCTGAAATTCTCTGCGATTTCTCTTTAACTCCTTTTCTCTGCGTTAAAAAAATAAAATTAAAAAATAAATATTTATGCCAAGAATGATCAAGTCAGGTTTAATTCAAATGTCTCTTCCTAAAACGGAAGGCGAAGGAACCATTCCGGAAATTATAAATGCCATGCTGCAGAAACATATTCCGATGATTGACGAAGCCGGTAAGCAAGGCGTGCAAATCCTTTGCCTGCAGGAAATTTTCAACACACCTTATTTCTGCCCGGGGCAGGATAAAAAATGGTACGAAAGTGCAGAATCGGTTCCCGGCCCAACAACAGATTTGATGGCTACTTACGCCAAAAAGTACAACATGGTTATCATCGTTCCTATTTATGAAAAGGAACAGGCAGGTGTTTTATACAATACCGCAGCGGTGATCGATGCTGATGGAACGTACCTGGGTAAGTACCGTAAAAATCATATTCCGCATACCAGCGGCTTTTGGGAAAAGTTTTTCTTCAAGCCCGGAAACCTTGGCTACCCTGTGTTTCAGACAAAGTATGCAAAAGTAGGCGTATACATTTGTTACGATCGCCATTTTCCGGATGGTGCAAGATGCCTTGGGTTGAATGGTGCCGAGATTGTTTACAATCCTTCTGCAACTGTTGCAGGGCTTTCGCAATATTTATGGAAACTGGAGCAGCCTGCACATGCTGCGGCCAATGGATATTTTATGGGTTGCATAAATCGTGTTGGTGAAGAGAAGCCCTGGAACCTCGGCAAGTTTTACGGCAGCAGTTATTTTGTTGATCCACGTGGACAAATTTTTGCGCAGGCCAGCGAAGACAGAGACGAATTGCTGGTTGCTGAATTTGATTTAGATATGATTGAGGAAGTGAGAAATGTGTGGCAGTTTTTTAGAGACAGAAGGCCGGAGACTTATGGTAAGCTTACAGAACTCTGATCATTTAATAAATCAAAACTATTGCAATGCGAAATTTCTTTCTTTTATTACTGCTGGTTGGCTTTTCTTTTTCTGCCGCTGCACAAACCAAACACACCATCACACATGAAGAAATGTGGATGATGAAAAGGGTGGGAGCTCCTGAGATTAGCCCTGACGGGAAATGGGTGGTATTTAGTGTTTTGAACCCTGCTTATGATGAAAAAGAGCAAAGCACTGATCTCTGGCTGCTTGCAGTCAATGGAGGGTCGCCGCGTAAGATCACAAGTACCAAATCTCCTGAAACAAGTTATACCTGGTCGCCGGATAATAAAAATATTGCTTTTGCTGCCAAAAGAGACGGAGATGAAAATACACAAATTTATATTATTAATATTGCCGAGGGTGGAGAGGCGCAACGGATTACAAACTTGTCAACCGGAGCCAACACTCCCCGTTTTAGTCCCGATGGAATGATGATACTCTTCAGCAGTTCGGTTTATCCGGGTGCTTTCACAGATTCGGCCAATAAGAAAATCGTTGAGGACAAAAAGAAAATTAAATATAAAGCCCGTGCTTACAGCAGTTATCCAATTCGCTCATGGGATCAATGGGTGGATGAAAAACAAACGCATTTATTTGTGCAGAAAGCAGAGGCCGGCGCAGAAGTGCGTGACCTGTTTGCAGGAACCGGAATTGTGAATGCGGAAGGTTTTGTGAATAACAGTAGTGGCTGTTGGTCGGCTGATGGTAAATCGATTTTGTTTACTTCCTTAACCGGAAGGGTAGAAAGTATTTATAAAGATGTGCCTTTTAATATTTATAGTGTGGCTGTTACCGGTGGAAAAGAAACACAGCTTACCAACGATGGATTTAGTTACGGAGATATCAGTATCAGCAAAGATGGGAAAACGTTGTATGCACAGGCCGACCCGCAGAATGATTACAAAGTATATACACTTGCAAGGCTCGTTCGATTTGATTTTCCATCCATGCAGAAAAGAACGCTGCTGGGTAATCAACTCGACCGCCCAGTCAGTCGTTATCAACTAACTACTAATGGTATTTTACTAAATGCCGAATCGGAAGGAACTGACCGTATCTATATAATACCCAATGGAGAAACTGAGGCAAAGCCTTTTATTAATAACACTGTTGGATGTTACACGAATATTCGTGGGGCAGATAATAATACCATTGTAGCTAATTTTGAAACTTCCGGGATGCCGCCCGAGTTGGTAAAAATAAATGCAAACGGGCATGAGTGGCTTACCCAATTCAATAAAGAGAAACTGGCATCGCTTGATCTGCCGCCCATTGAAAGTTTCTGGATCACCAGCAGCAGGGGTAAAAAGATCAGGAGTTACCTGGTACGGCCAGCCGGATTTGATCCCAATAAAAAATATCCCTTGTTTGTGGTGATGCATGGCGGACCTGCCGGTGCCTGGAAAGACAATTTTGGGTATCGCTGGAATTATCATTTATTGGCAGCCCCCGGCTATGTGCTCGTACTTACTGATTACACAGGCTCTACCGGTTACGGAGAAAAATTCGGACAGGATATCCAATATGATCCCTTCAAAGGGCCAGCAAATGAAATAAATGAAGCGGCCGCTTATGCTACACAACATTACTCTTTTATCAACGGAACAATTCAGGCTGCGGGCGGCGCCAGTTATGGCGGGCACCTGGCCAGTTGGATGCAGGCATCTACTACTAATTATAAATGCCTTATTTGCCATGCAGGTTTAATAAACAGCGAAAGCCAGTGGGGCACCAGCGATGGTATTTACGGCCGTGAAGTAATGAATGGCGGTGCTCCCTGGCAACAAACCAAAACATGGAAAGAGCAGAACCCGATCCGCTTTGCAGAAAAATTCAAAACGCCGATACTAATCACAGTAGGTGAAAAGGATTTCCGGGTACCGATGAATAATTCGATTGAAAATTTTTACACGGCACAACGTTTGAAAATACCATCCAAACTGATTGTGTTCCCTGATGAAAATCACTGGATACTTAATGCAGAGAATAGCCGTTACTTTTACCAGGAAGTACAAAACTGGCTCAAGAAGTATATGCATTAATTTCTTTTAACTTAATTATTGTAAATGTCAATTATCAGTAACCGACTCACTCAAGAATCTTACCAGCAGCACTTTAGCGACATTCATCCACCGTTTGAAACTAAGGATGCAGCATTGGTGGAAGCCAACCGCTGTTTATTTTGTTATGATGCGCCTTGCATGAAAAGTTGCCCTACAGGCATTGATGTTCCCAAATTCATCAAACAGATTGCAACAGAAAATATCAAAGGTTCGGCACATACCATTTTTGTAAGCAACATTATGGGTGCAGGGTGTAGCAAAGTTTGCCCTGTTGAGAAATTATGCGAAGGTGCTTGTGTGTATAATTTCATGGAAGAAGA
>JBKJLT010000190.1:0-4259 GCA_046596765.1 Ferruginibacter sp.
GCAAAACTATTCATCAATCCTTCGGGATCAAAAGCCACACCTTCGCCATGGTACATGTGTTTTTCGCCGAGCAGGGCTTTGTCTATATTAGTGCCAAACCAGCCATGTAAACTAAAGGGATCGGCAGGGTTTGCAGCCACACATAAAAACCAATAGGCCAGCAGAATAAACATGCCCACCACAAATGAACCCCGCACTTTAAAATAATGTACAATTACCGAAGCGAAAAAATAGCTGATAGCAATGCGCTGCAGCACACCAAAAATGCGCAGGGTTTCAAAAGGCCTGGCAACAAAATTACCGGCATCGTTATACTTTATAAATGGGAACCAGTTTAAAAAAAGGCCGATACCAAAAATGAGTAGTGAACGCTTTAATACTTTTTTCCAGAATGCGCCTTCGCCTGCCGCATCTAATTTTGGCATTACAAAAGCCATGGCATTGCCTACGGCAAATAAAAAAAATGGAAAAACCAGATCGGTAGGTGTAACGCCATGCCAGGCTGCATGCTCCAGCGGAGGAAAAATATGGCCCCAACTGCCGGGGTTATTTACCAATATCATGAGTGCCACGGTGGCACCACGAAAAACATCGAGGGAGTAAAAGCGTTGATTCATATAAGCAGGTTGATAAAAGTTGCAGTAAGTTACTCAAATTCTTTAATGTGGCATTTAATACAGATTTTTATTCCGGTAAAGTAAAATCAGATAGCGGTTAGCTATAAAAACCAACTATAGTTTTTGCATAAATGCATCTACAAAACAATTGCTGTATATTAGCTTTATTTGTGGGAAAAATACTAAAAACAAATTTTTAAGTAACTCAAAACAGATGACACTCAAGTACGATTCTGACTTTTTTAAAATATTCCATAATAACCTGGTGGGTATGGCACTCTCCGATGAAAACCACCTGATAGTGGATATAAATGATACGCTGCTTGAGTCAAGTGAATTAAACCGTGATGATATTATAGGAAAAACTGCCTTATCACTAAACCTAATCAGCGAAAAAATTATTCAGGATTATTGGGAAGAATATGATGCTAACAAAATCTTAAGAAATAAGGAGCTTACGTTTACAACCAAAACAGGCAAATCTGTCAATTTTATTTTTTCGTCGGAGCAAATTGTTTTGAATCAAAAGCCTTATCAACTATCTACTTTTATAGATATTTCTCAAAGAAAAAATTCAGAAAAAGAACTTATAGATGTTTATGAACGGGTTACAGATGGATTTGTAGCCATTGATAAAAACTGGAACTATACTTACATTAATAAAACTGCGGGCATGATGATGGACAAAAATCCTGTAGATATAATGGGCCATAATTTATGGGAAATTTTTCCGCAACTGGTTGGCAGTGACATTCATGAGGCTTACGAAAAAGCCATGAATACACAGGAGATGATTACACTGGAGCAATATTTTTCGCCCAATGATACCTGGTACATACACATGATATATCCATCGCCGGATGGGCTGTCAGTTTTTTTCAAGGATATATCTTATCGCAAAAAACAGGAAGTGAGCATTGCAGAAAGCGAATTACTGTTTAGAACCTTAACAAAAACCGCACCGGTAGGTATTTTTGAAACAGATGCCAGCGGCTCAACCACATACGTTAACGAAACCTGGTTACAATACAGTGGTATAGCGTTTGAAGAAGCTATGGGAGATGGATGGCTTGATGCTGTACACCCCGATGACCGGGAATGGCTGCAAAAGGGCTGGCATAGTAAAACAGAAATGAAGTCAGAATCATTTTCTGAATATCGCCTTGTTGATAAGCAGGGCAGGCAACGCTGGGTAAATGGAAAAGCTGTGCCTGTTTTTTATGCAGATGGCAAAGTAAGTGGTTACGTTGGTATCATATTAGACGTTACTGAAAGAAAAAAGGCAGAAGAAAGAATCATTAACAGCGAAGAAAGCAAAAGGCTGATCCTGAATTCGGCATTGGATGCCATTGTTATTATTGATTCAACATCAAAAATAATTTTCTGGAATCCGCAGGCAGAAAAAATATTTGGCTGGACAGCAGACGAGGTTATTGGCAAAGGACTAACAGATACTATAATTCCGGCTGAATATAAAAAGAAACACAGGCAAGGTATGCAGCACTACCTGCAAACCGGCGATGGGCCTATGTTAAACAGGCTGACTGAAGTAGATGCGTGTAATAAGGCCGGGCTAATATTTCCAATTGAGCTATCCATATTGCCGGTTGAGCAGGAAACAGGAAGAACATTTTGTGCATTCATACGTGATATTACCGAACGTAAACAGGCAGAGAGCAGCCTGAAGGAAAGCAGTGAACAACTGAGGGAGTTAAGCCGTTATTTACAGAAAGTAAGGGAAGAAGAACGCTTACGGATAGCCCGTGAAATACATGATGAACTGGGACAACAATTGACGGGCTTAAAAATGGATATTGCATGGTTAATGAAAAAATCCGGTATGGACAATCCGGATATTAAAAATAAGTTTGCTGATACACTATCGCTCGTAGATAATACAGTAAAATCAATCAGGCGCATTGCCACCGAGCTTAGGCCGAGTGTAATTGACGATCTTGGTTTAAATGCCTCGCTGGAGTGGCAGGTTGAGGAATTTGGCAGCAGAATGGGAATTGAAATTAACTATGAAAACAGCTTTGATGATACCACCATTAATCCGGATATCTCTATAGGGCTTTTCAGGATATTACAAGAGTCGCTTACTAATATTGCAAAACATGCTGCAGCAAAAAAAATAAAAATTAATATCCGGCAGGTAGATGATACCGTTCAATTAACTGTTGAAGATGATGGGATAGGATTTGATACCACTGCAAAAAAAGATCAGTTGACCTTTGGGCTTATTGGAATAAAAGAGCGTACCAGCATGTTGCAGGGCGAATGCACTGTTTTTTCTGACCCCGGTAACGGTACTAAAATTGAAGTGCGTATTCCGTTGAAAAAAGCTTAAACCTTCTCACTCAACTCCAGCCAGCGCATTTCTTTTTTATCTAGCAATTGAACAATGCTGCTGATGCGTTCGGCAGCTTTTTGCAATTCATCATAACCGATGCTGCCTGCATTCATTTTTTCTTCCAGTTCTGTTTTTTCTTTTTGCAGGGCAGGAATTTCTTTTTCTAATTGCTCAAACTCAAATTTTTCTTTGAAAGACGGTTTGTTGGTTTGTGGTTTCTGGTTTGTTGTTTGTCCACCGGATCCTGCGGATGGTTCTGCTTTTACATCAGGAATTGGTTTTACTGCTGTGGCATTTTTTTCTTCGGCCAGCTTGTATTCACGATATAAAGTATAGTTACCCGGAAAATCTTTTATAACTCCGTCGCCCTCAAAAGCAAAAAGGTGATCAACCATGCGGTCCATAAAATACCGGTCGTGGCTTACAATTAATATGCAGCCGGGAAAATCCAGTAAAAATTCTTCCAGCGTTCTTAATGTCTGCAGATCAAGGTCGTTAGTTGGCTCATCTAAAATTAAAAAATTAGGGTTGAGGAAAAGAATGCTGAGCAAATGCAGCCTTCTTTTTTCGCCACCACTTAATTTGCTAAGCGGTGTATATTGCTGTTCGGAAGCAAAGCCAAATTTCTCCATAAACTGTGTGGCAGATATTTTTCCGCCATCCGCCAACGGAAAAAACTCTGCAAAATCTTTTACATAATCAATGGCACGTTTATCTTCTTTGTATTGTAATCCTTCCTGGTTAAAGTTGCCGAAAACAACGGTATCTCCATGGTTAACCTTGCCACTGTCGGGCATCTCCTGCTGTAATGCAATTTTTAAAAAGGTAGATTTTCCGATGCCGTTCTTGCCCACAATGCCAATACGTTCTCCTTTTTTAAACGTGTAATCAAAACCTTTTAAAATAATTTTATCGCCATAATTCTTGTAAACCTTTTTCATCTCCAGCACTTTGCCGCCAAGCCGGGTCATCTTTACCTGTAAACTTACATCCACCTCTTCTTTCCGCTGGCTCACCCTGTCTTCAATATCTGCAAAAGCATCCTGCCGCGATTTTGATTTGGTAGTGCGGGCCTTTGGTTGCTTACGCATCCACTCCAGTTCTTTTCTAAAAATGTTTTTGTCCTTTTGCAGTTCACTCTGCTGCACTTCGAGCCGCATACTTTTTTGCTCCAAAAAGTTATCATAATCGCCTTTGTACACGTACACTTTTTCTTCATCAATTTCAACAATTTCATTACTCACGGCATCTAAAAAATAACGATCATGGGTAACAAGTAATAAGGTAAC
>JBKJLT010000256.1:0-5913 GCA_046596765.1 Ferruginibacter sp.
ATCATCCTGGTATTCTTTAAAGGCTTCTAATTTTCCGGCAATAGAAGTATCGTGCAGGGCAAGTATTTGTGCGGCAAGTATACCGGCGTTTTTTGCGCCATTGAGTGCAACAGTTGCCACAGGTACGCCATAAGGCATTTGTAATATAGAAAGAACTGAATCCCACCCATCTATACTGTTGCTTGATTTTACAGGAACACCAATTACGGGTAATATAGTTTGTGCGGCGATCATACCGGGTAAATGTGCAGCGCCACCTGCACCGGCTATTATTACTTTTAAGCCACGCTCTTTTGCTTTGGTTGCATATTCACGCAGGCGCTCAGGTGTACGGTGTGCCGATACGATAGTTAACTCAGGTTCAACTTCAAACTGGCGCAGAATTTCGGCTGCGGCTTTCATGATGTCGAGGTCGCTTTCGCTGCCCATTACTATACCAACAAGAGGGCCGTTGGTTTGTTGTTTATTGTTTGTTGTTTGTTGTTGTTCAGGCATCAGTCTCTGTTTTTAAATTTTTGTCCTTTAATTTTTGAAGCGTTAAGGTAAGTAATAAATGCAGTTATTTTTTTAGTTATTACATCAGCTTTGTTGTAAAGGGTGTCAAATATTTCTTGACTTATATATTTATTATCTAAAGCCCTGTAAAGCTGCGACTTTAATTCTTCAACCTCTCCTTTTGAATAGCTTAACGAATTTATAAATTCAAGTTTACTCCCTCTTTCAAATTCCTCAGCAATATTATCCATGATTGAACCGGAACTTCCACGCATTTGGTCTTTTAACCTAAAATCACTTTTTATCGGTTCAATAAAAGTTAGAGAATAAACTTCTTTTGATAATTCTCTTGCCAATTGCCAAATTTCTAAATCTTCAAATCTTGTAATGGTAGCCATGGAGTTTTTTCTTTAAAGTTAACAAACCACAAACTACAAACCACCAACAACAAACTAATTCTATTTTACCAAATCCCCTTTTAATCTCAATAATTCTGTTTCGGCAAGTTTGGTATTGTAACGTGCGGCAATCAACCGATCGTAAGCCAGTTCTAAACTTTTTTGTGTTTCTCTTAATTCTAAATAGGTGGAAATGCCCAGCCTTAATCTTTCTAATGCGATAAATACATTTTCTTTCGCCAGCAGAATATTTTCTTCTTCCAGTGCCAACATTTTCTTTTGCAGTTCGTAATCTTTAAAGGCATTGGTGATGCCGAGATCTATCTGCGATTTTTGATTCAGGTAACTGATGTTAAGGTAATCAATATCAAGCTGGGCCTGCTGTATCTGGCGTTTTACAGTAAAGCCGTTAAAGATTGGGATTGTTACACCAACGCCATAATTGAAACCGTTATTTCTGTTGAGTAATGGGGTAAATGTATTAATAACTGTTTGATTGTTGGTTCGAGAATAATTGTAAGCAGAATTAAAATTAACCACAGGGTAACGCTCTGCTTTTCTTTCTTTTAAAGTAAGTTTACTGATGTCGATATTTTTTTTGATAACCTGCAACTGCGGATTGGTTGATTCAACAGTACCCATCACTTCGCCCAGTATAATTTCATCTTTAAAAACGATACTGTCTGCAACTTCGTAACGGGTATTCATCTCAACATTCATTAACTGGTTCAATTGTTCTTTTAACTGGTCAATTAAAGTTTGCTGTTTTAGGCGTGCAGCTTTTTGTGCATTCAAATCTACCTTGCCCTGCAAAATATCCGGCTTGGCACCCAAACCAACGCTGAATTTTTTTTCGGCAAGTTTTACTCTTTCTTCATTAATGCTCATCTGCTCCTCAATAGCTTTCAGTAGTTGTTTCTGCCTTACTATGTTGTAATAATTATTGATAACGGATGCAACAGAATTTATGATTTGGTTTTTAATCGTTAATTCGCCCAGCCTTACAAACTCGGTAAGTTTATCCCTGGTGGCAAACATTTTAAATCCGTCAAACACGGTCCAGTTTAGTTGAACTGACCCCGAAATATTATTTGACTTGATACCACTGCTTTGTCTTTTACTTCCATCGGCCAGTTTTTGTTTTTGATTGTTGTTGTTGAAAATTAATCCGGTTGTAGCATTTACCCTGGGTAAAAATGCAGCACGGGCATAAGACTTATCCAGTGCATAAGAGCTGGAATCATTACGCAGCAATTGAATATCGTAATTGTTTTCAATTGTAGCACCAATGGCCTGCTCAACCGTCAATTTGTTTTGTGCAAACAATGGCTGATTGGAAATAATCAGCAGAAAAAAAACATGCCATATTTTAAAATAACGATTCATTTATTTTTCTTTTCTGTGTTTCTGTGCCTCTGTGCTTCAGTGGCAAAACTTTTTTTTGCCGTAGGCAAAAAAGGGAAGTTGCTTCGCAACTTTTTATTTGCCACAGAAGCACAGAAGCACTGAAAAATACAATTTCAATTCTGTGTTTCTGCGTTTCAGTGTTTCAGTGGCAAATCTTTTTTTTGCCAAAGGCAAAACTTTAATTTCCCTGTGGCCCTTCATTTTTTTCCCTTTCTTTTTGTGCTGCACCTGCTGCTGCTTCATCCATTTCTTCCAAAGCATTTTTCTTTTTCTTTGTTGATAAGAATGAATAGATAGCCGGTACAACAAATAAGGTGAGTATCAGTGAAAACAGAATACCACCAACAATTACAATACCCAGTGGAATACGGCTGGTTGCTGCATCGCCCAGCGATAAAGCCAAAGGCAATGCACCAAGGCTCATGGCAAGGCTGGTCATTAAAATAGGCCGCAGCCTTTGCGAAGCTGCATAAATAACGGCTTCTGTTTTCTTCATTCCCTTTAATTGGTTCTGGTTGGCAAATTCCACAATTAGAATTCCGTTTTTTGTAACCAGGCCAATCAGCATTATCATTCCTATCTGCGAAAAAATATTAAATGTTTGTCCGAACAGATACAAGGACAGTATTGCGCCTGCAAGTGCAAGCGGTACTGTTGTAATAATTATGACAGGGTCTACAAAGCTTTCAAACTGTGCTGCCAGAATTAAAAAGATAAGTATCAGTGCGAGGATAAAAGCAAAACTGGTATTGCTGCTGCTTTCGGCAAAATCTCTTGATGAACCGCTTAATGCTGTGCTGAAACTTTCGTCCAGTACTTTTATTTTTATGCGTTCCATTTCTTTAATACCATCACCAACCGTAAACCCTGCAGCCAGCCCGGCAGATATAGTGGCCGATTTATACCGGTTAAAATGATACAGGGTTGGCGGGGTAGCACTCTCCGAAATGGTTACCACATTCTGCATGCTGATGAGGTTTCCTTTATTGGTTCTTACATAAATATTTTTTAAATCAGCAGGGTCGTCCCGGTTTGCACGGTCAACCTGGCCAATAACCTGGTATTGTTTTCCGTCTTTAATAAAATAACCCAGCCTGCGGTTGCTAAAAGCCAGTTGCATGGTTTCAGAAACATCCTGCACACTTACGCCAAGCTCACTGGCTTTCAAACGGTCAATCGTTAACCTGATTTCGGGCTTATTAAATTTAAGATCGGCATCAACATTTTGCAGTATGGTACTTTTAGAAGCTTCTTCCAGAAATGCAGGAAGTACATTTGTTAACTTTTCAAAATCGTTATTCTGCACAACAAACTGCACCGGCTGGCCGCCGCGGCGGTTAACTGATATGGTTTGTTCCTGTATGGGAAATGCTCTTCCCTCGCTGTAACGGGAAACACTTTTAGTTACCATGCCTACAATATCATTCTGGCTCCTGTTTCTTTCGCCGGGTTCTGTTAATACCACCCTTACAAATCCGCTGTTTGAAGAGCCGCCACCGGTAAATCCAGGTGCCGTCATACTTACTACATATTTTTTTTCGGGCACCGAATCCATGATAACGCCGGTTAGTTTATCCATGTATGTATCCATGGCATCGTATGATGTACCTTCAGGCGCTGTTACCATCAGGCGGAACCCACTACGGTCTTCCATGGGCGCCAGTTCCGACTGCAGGCTGCGGCCAATGAACCAGATAACACAAAAACATGCAATGATAACAGGCACTGCTACCCAGCGTATTTTCATAAACCGGGCCAATGAATTTTGGTAACCGTTTTCCATCCACCGGAAAAAAGGTTCGGTTTTATTGTAAAACCAGGGATGCTTGTGTACATCTTTTCTTGCAAGGAAAACGTTTAAGACCGGCGTAAGGGTTAAGGATACAAAGGCAGATATCAACACCGCACCCGCCACTACAATACCAAATTCACGAAACAGTCTTCCTACAAACCCCTGTAAAAAAATGATGGGTAAAAACACAACGGCCAGTGTTATTGAAGTGGCAATTACCGCAAAGTAAATTTCTTTACTTCCTTCTTTTGCTGCCTGCCACTTGTTCATACCTTTTTCCATTTTTTTAAAAATGTTTTCGGTAACCACAATACCGTCATCTACCACCAGGCCGGTAGCCAATACAATGGCTAAAAGTGTAAGCAGGTTTATGGTAAAGCCAGCCATGTACATAATAAAGAATGCACCAATCAAAGAAACAGGAATATCAATTAAAGGCCGTATGGCAATGATCCAGTCGCGGAAAAAAAGATAAATGATGAGTACAACGAGTATGAAGGCAATGATCAATGTTTCCTTTACTTCTGAAATTGATTTGCGTATGAACTTGGTTTGATCATAACTGATTTCAAGTTTGATATCTTCGGGCATATCTTTTTTAATGGCATCAAAGCGTTTAAACAATTCATCGGCTATGGCAATATTATTGGTACCGGGTTGCGGAATGGTAACAATGGCCAGCATGGGAATGGTGCTTTCTTTTAAAACAGATTCTTCATTCTCGGGGCCAAGCACTACATCGGCAACATCTTTTAATTTAATATCAGCATTGCCTGTATTTTTTATGATAAGGTTACTAAACTGCTCTTCAGTATTCAACCTGCCAAATGTGCGTATGGTGAGTTCGGTATTGTTGCCTGATAATTTGCCCGATGGCAATTCAATATTTTCTTTTGCCAGGGCCAGTTGCACATCCCTTGGGGTTACAGAATAGGCAACCAATTTACCGGGATTTAACCAGATACGCATGGCATATTTTTTTTCGCCCCATACATTTACTGCACTTACACCGGGTATGGTTTGTATGCGCTCTACAATATTATTCTGTACAAACTCACTAAGTTGTAATTGATTTTTTACTGAACTCTGGATGATCATAAAAACAATGGGATCGCTGCTGGCATCGGCCTTTGAAACTACCGGAGGAGCATCCAGATCGGCTGGTAAAGAGCGGGAGGCTTGTGATACTTTATCTCTTACATCATTGGCAGCAGCTTCCAGGTCAACATCCAGTTCAAACTCTACATTAATATTACTGCTTCCCTGCGTACTGCTGGATGTAATGTTTTTTATACCAGCTATACCATTGATGGCTTTTTCAAGCGGCTCGGTAACCTGTGATTCTATAATATCGGCATTGGCCCCGGGATAAGATGCCCTTACATTTATATTGGGAGGGTCAATGGCGGGGTAGTCTCTTACACCAAGAAATTTATACCCGATTAAACCAAATAAAATAATAACCAAGTTAAACACAATTGCCAGTACGGGCCTGCGTAAACTTAATTCAGAAATATTCACCGTGGTTTATTATTTAGTTAGCAATTATTTTATTTACTTCTACCTTACTACCCGGCTTGGTTGTTAAAAGCCCGGTAACTAAAACAGTGTCGCCGGCTTTAAGGCCGCTGATTATTTCTACTTTGGCAGAATCTCTTACACCCAATGTTACTACTTCCATAGATGCCATACCGTCCCTTACCACAATTACTTTTTTATTTCTTGCATCGGGTATTACTGCCTGTGTAGGAATCATTAATGCATTTTCATTTTTACCAAGGGGCACTTTTATTTTTGCAAAAGCACCTGCTATAAGTTGGG
>JBKJLT010000421.1:0-3071 GCA_046596765.1 Ferruginibacter sp.
TTGGCAAAAAAATTGATAAGGAAGAATGGCGTAGTGGAACTTTGCGGCTGCTTGAATCGCATCAATACCATACAGACTATGCAAAAAACCTGCTTGAAAATACAAAGCAGGAAAATATAAACAGCCTGAAACAGAAACTATCAGAAAGCAAGGCAGATAAAACACCGGTGAAAAATAAACCGGCACCATTAAGCAATACATCGGCTGAAAAATCAACTGCAACTGATAAAGAAAAATTAAAAAGGCCCGACCGTGGAATTGAAACCATGTTTCGTATAAGTTCCAACAATCACCAGCGGCTTAGCGATATGGCAGATAATAAAGCCAATATCATGATTACCACCACTTCAATTATCCTGTCTGTTTTATTATCGGTACTATTGCGCAAACTGGAAGATAACCATCACCTGATCATCCCTGCCATTTTGTTACTTACTGTTTGTGTGGTAACCATGGTTTTTTCTATACTTGCAACAAGGCCGGTTGTACCAGATGGCAGGTTTACCAAACAGGATATTGATGATAAAAAAACAAACCTGCTCTTCTTTGGTAATTTTTATCGCATGAGCTATGAAGAATACAGTGGTGGAATGCAGGCTATGATGAACGACCGGGAGTTTTTATATGGCAGCCTCACCCGTGATGTATTTTCACAAGGCATTGTGCTTGGCCGGAAGTACCGGCTACTGCGTTTGGGTTACAATGTTTTTATGTATGGTATCATCTGCTCTGTTCTTGCTTTTGTAATAGCCGTCATGTACACCATGTATTAATTTATTATGAAGAATCTGGTTTTTTTTAACAGGGATATAAGCTGGCTTTCGTTTAACGAAAGGGTTTTGCAGGAAGCTCAAAAGCCGGGAGTTCCTTTGTTGGAACGTATCAGGTTCTTATCCATTTATTCTTCTAACCTGGATGAATTTTACAGGGTTCGTATGCCGGCCTTGCTGGCATTGCAAAAAATTGAAAAAGATAATCAAAGCCAGTCGGTTTACAAACAGTCGGCAGCTATCATCAACAGGCAGTTGAATTTATTTGGCCAGATCCTCTTTAATGATATTTTACCTGCGCTTAAGAACAGTGGTTATCATTTTTTATATAATGAGCCAATACCCGAAAAATTAGCTGACCGCATAAATCATTATTTTTTTACACAGGTTGCCGGTATGTTGCAACCGGTTTTGCTTAGCCGTAGTGTGGATTTTTTTCCGGAAAACAACCAGTTGTAAATGGCTGTGGTGCTTAAAGATGAAACTAAAGAAGAAAAATTATACCTGCTTAATATCCCCTGCAATACGGTAAACCGCTTTTTACTGATAGAAGAAGCTGAGGTAAAATATATCATCTTCCTCGAAGATATTATTCAAAGCAATCTGCAGCATGTATTTGCCGGCAGCCAGGTAACCGGCAGTTACAATATTAAAATTACACGTGATGCAGAGTTGAACCTTACCGATGAATATGATGATGAACTTGCAGAAAAAATTGAAAAACAATTAGCTAAAAGAGACCAGGGATTTGCCACCCGTTTTTTATACCAGCCAAAGATACCGCTGCGGCATCTGCAGAACATTATTGAAATTTTCAACCTGCAAAAAGCATCTGTGGTGGAAGGTGGCAAATACCATAACCTGAAAGACCTGTCTTCATTTCCAATCAGCGGCAGCGGTATCTCCTATCCCGACAATGCTGCATTACAAAACAAGCTGAATAACGAATCACTCTTTCAGCATATCACCGTAAAAGATGCGATGGTTCATGTGCCATATCAATCTTACGACAGTATTCTTCGTTTTTTCAACGAGGCTTCCATTGACCCTTCGGTGCAGGAAATATCCACAACTTTATATCGTGTGGCCAGCGATTCAAAAATTGTACAGGCCCTAATTAGTGCTGCAAAGAACGGCAAAAAAGTTACAGTGCTGGTAGAGCTAAAAGCCCGGTTTGATGAAGCCAATAATATTCGCTGGGCAAAAAAGATGAAAGCTAATGGTGTAAAAATAATGTACAGTAACAATGCACTAAAAGTACATGCCAAAGTTGGACTGGTAAAAAGAGTACACGCTACTCAACCTTACCTGGGCTTATTAGCCACCGGAAACCTGAACGAGAACACAGCCCGTTTTTATACCGATCATATTTTATTAACGGCATACCAACCGCTGCTGGCCGAACTGCAAATACTTTTTGATTTTTTAAACAGAAAAAACAAATTGCCCGGTGAGGCTGTTGATTCATTCCGGCATTTACTGGTTGCACAATTTAACCTGCAGCAAAGGTTTATGCAACTGATTGACCGGGAAATTGAAAATGCTCAAAACGGATTACCGGCTTCCATCATCATTAAAATGAACAACCTGGAAGAAGAACTGTTAATAAAAAAGTTGTACGATGCATCCAATGCAGGTGTTAAAATTCAATTGCTGATACGTGGTATTTGCAGACTGGCACCGGGCATACCCAAGCAAAGCGAAAACATCAGCATTAAAAGAATTGTTGACCGCTACCTGGAACACGGACGGGTTTTTATATTTTTAAACAGAGGCGATGAAGAAATTTATATGGGTTCGGCCGACTGGATGAACAGGAATATTTACCGGCGTATTGAAGTGTGTTTTCCCATTTACGATACTGCTATAAAAAAACAAATGCTGGATATAATTCAATTACAGCTTAATGATAACGTGCAGGCTGTCTGGATAAATGAAACATCAAATAATATCCCGGTTGAAGTCACCAGTGTTCCCATCCGTTCGCAGGAGGCCATTTATGAATATTTACGCACAGCGTACTCATGAAAAAATAATTGAGCAATGAAAAAATACATTCCCCTATCGTTGAGTTTACTGCTTTTTATTTTTTGTGCCTGCATTAACCCGGATAAAAAAATAAAAACTCCCGTAGCTTATGATCTGAATAGTCCTGAAAAAATGATTATGCCTGGCAACCTGTTGGAAATTTCGGGTATTTGTTTTTATAAAGGATCTGCAGATACCGTGTATGCCATACAGGATGAGGATGGAAAAGTATTTCGGTTGGCATGGGGTAACAAAAAAAGTTACCCAACAAAG
>JBKJLT010000326.1:0-3463 GCA_046596765.1 Ferruginibacter sp.
CATTCTGGCACGATTTTAATAGCCATAATATTATAAAAACGAAAAATCATGAAAAGTCAACCAACCAACACAGAAGCAAAAAAACCAACTTACACTTATACAGAAGAAGACTTGGGAGAAGGCATCCTGGATGTAGGCGTATCTTGCTAATAAGAATACGTAATACTCCTGTCTGGCTGTTGCAATTATCTACATGTAACAGTGTCTCTCTTTGTATATCCCAAACACAGTTTAAATAAATTGAATAGCTGAAATCAATTAATTTTGCCCGCCGGTTAATGGCTGAGTAAAAATTATGATTACAGAAAATAATAAAACCTGTGCTGTTATTGGTGCTGGTGTATCTGGCCTCGGTGCTGCCATAAGAATGCGTAATAAGGGTTATAAAGTAACCGTTTACGAAGCCAATTCTTTTCCAGGCGGTAAATTATCTACAGAAACAAAAGACGGTTACCGCTTTGATATGGGGCCATCTGTTTTTACCATGCCGCAATATGTTGATGAACTTTTTATACTTTCCGGTAAAAATCCACGGGAACATTTTAATTACATTCCCCTCGATCCTGTTTACAAATACCTTTTTGAGGATGGAAGTACTTTAGATGCTTATCATGGTAAAGAAAAATTTGCCGGGCAACTGGCAGCCAAAACAAAAGATAAGAAAGAAGACATCATTAAATACCTGGATAAAACAGAAACCATCTTCAACCTTACCGATGAAGTTTTCTTACAAAATTCATTGCATCGCCTTAAAAATTTTTTTACGTGGCCGGTAGCAAAAGGGATTTTAAACTTTGGTAAGATTGGTGCTTTTGATACTATGCATGGTGCCAATCAAAAAGCATTTAAAGATAGCCGGTTAGTACAAATATTTAACCGGTATGCCACGTATAATGGCTCCAGTCCTTACTTATCGCCTGCTACACTAAATGTAATTGCACATGTTGAAATTGTAAAAGGTGCATTTTATCCCGAAGGCGGCATGGTAAGCATAACAAATTCATTGGTACAATTGGCGAAAGATATTGGCGTGCAATTTAAATTTGATACTCCTGTAAAAGAGATTTTAATTGAAAACAAAAAAACAACCGGTATTAAAACTGATAATGGTACAGAGCCATTTGATATTGTTATCAGCAATATGGATGTGTACAACAGTTATAAAAAATTAATGCCTAACATTAAAAGGCCGGCAAAAACTTTAGATCAGCCAAAATCAAGTTCAGGCATTATTTTTTACTGGGGAATAAAAAAAGAATTTAAAGAACTCGGCTTGCATAATATTCTCTTCAGCGAAAATTATGAAGAAGAATTCAATACAATCTTTGCTAAAAAAAGTATTTATCACGATCCTACCATTTACCTGAATATTACCAGCAAACACACCCCATCCGATGCACCACCGGGATGCGAAAACTGGTTCAGCTTTATTAACGTGCCCAACAACTCAGGACAAGATTGGGATATGCTTATTACACAAGCCCGTGAGCATATGATCCTGAAAATAAACCGGATGCTGAAAACAGATATCAGGCCGCTGATTGAAAGTGAAATGGTTTTTGACCCACGGGTTATTGAGAGCCGCACTTCCAGTGCTTTTGGGGCTATTTATGGCAACAGTTCAAACAATAAATTCGCTGCATTTTTGCGCCACGCCAATTTTTCAAAAAAAATTAAAAATTTATACTTCTGCGGGGGCAGTGTGCATCCGGGTCCAAGCATCCCTCTATGCCTTTTATCTGCAAAAATAACAACCAGTCTCATTAACTAAAATTTAGACCAAGAGCTGTATTTTTAAACTAAATTTGCCCTGAATTTTTCAAACAAACTAATTGCTTTATATCTTCAATTTAATGTAACTATTGCTGTGCAGGATGCTTACAGCTTTAAAAAAAATGAGTAACCCGGTTATTATAGAAATACAGAACTTAAGCAAAACATTTAAAAATGCCCCAGAACCTGCTGTTGATGGCATTTCTTTCTCTATAAACAGAAACGAGATTTTTGGCTTACTTGGCCCAAATGGCGCCGGAAAAACTACCACCATTTCTATTCTTTGCGGCTTATTTCCTCCAAGCAGCGGTAAAGTGCTCGTTGATGGAAAAGACCTGCACACAAAACTATCTTCCATTAAAAATATTATAAGTATTGTACCGCAGGATATTGCCTTGTATCCAACATTAACGGCCTGGGAGAATTTAGCATTTTATGGCAGTATGTATGGACTGCATGGAAAGGACCTGAAAGATAAAATTGAGACCTGGTTACAAAAGCTGGGATTAACAGATGCGGCAAAAAGAAAAGTATCTACTTATTCCGGCGGCATGAAGCGAAGAGTGAATTTAATTGCAGGTGTACTGCATAATCCCAAAATTTTATTTTTAGATGAACCTACTGTTGGTGTGGATGTACAAAGCCGCAATGTGATAATTGAACATTTAAAAGAAATTAACGCAACCGGCACTACCATTATTTATACATCGCACCATATGGAAGAAGCACAAAATTTTTGCACCCGTGTTTCCATTATTGATCATGGAAAAATATTAACTGAAGGAACACCGGCAGAACTGATCAGCCGTAATGCCGGATCAACCAACCTGGAAAATGTATTTTTAAATTTAACCAACCGAAAATTAAGAGACTGATGTTGCATAAATTACTGGCGACGGTTAAAAAAGAACTTCTCCTGCTTTTGAGAGATAAGGTAGGGCTTTCGGTTTTATTCTTGATGCCGGTGGCTCTTATTTTAGTGATGACGCTGATACAGGATTCAGCTTTTAAATCCATCAACGAAAAAGGAATTCCGGTTATTTTTGTAAACAATGATAACGATTCGTTAGGCTACCAGATAAAGCAGGGTTTATTATCCAATGATCTTTGTTACGTTAGCGACAGTATTGATGGAAAGCCGGCTACTAGTGAATCTGCTTTAAAATCAGTAAGCGAAGGAAAGTTTCTTATAGGCATTGTTATTCCTAAAGGTGCGACTGCATCCATCCGTAAAAATGTATTGGCATTGGTTGGCGAAACATTAAACGGAACAGATAGTTTACAAACACAACCCGACTCTGTAGAAATAGTTATACTTATTGACCCAGTTGCAAAAAAATCTTTTATAACCGCTGTTACCAGCAACCTGCGTGAGTTTATTTCTGAAATAAAAACAAAGATCATGTTTCAGACTTTTTCTGAACAGATTGCCGAAGTAATTCCTGATAAAAAAAATGCACCAAAAAATTCTTATCAAAAATCGCAGATCATCCGGTACAAGGAAATTTATGCATCAACTGCAACCGAACAGATCGTTCCTAACGCAGTACAGCATAATGTACCTGCCTGGACAATCTTTGCCATGTTCTTTATTGCCATCCCTTTATCAAACAGCATACTAAAAGAAAAAACCGAAGGCAGTGTGTTCAGGCTACACAGCATGCCCACCCCTTATTTATTATTGTTAAAC
>JBKJLT010000473.1:0-10097 GCA_046596765.1 Ferruginibacter sp.
TGAAACAGAGAGGGACACCTATAACGGCGAAGAAAATACTGCTTGTTATTACTTCAATCTTAATTATTATTTTAGGCCTGTTCCCTAATTTCCTTATCGACTAGTTATATTTTTAAACGGAAAAGAATACCGTTTAAAAAAGTTTTGCCCGTTAATCTATATGCAGTAGTTAACTTTAGGCTGAATAATATCCCTCATGACTTTTAAAGATACACTTGCCCTCTCCTGGGAAAGAATGCCATTTAAAAAAGTTTTGAGTTCTCAGGCGAATCTCTGGCCAGGCAAGTGTCCACAAAGCACATAGTTCCCTTAAGCGTTGAGGGAGTAAGCAATTACTGTGTCAACATCACTTTGAAGTGATACTTTTTTCTGATTTCTTCCATTTCCTTTTTTAAGATATCAGGATGCTTCCAATATTTCTCACTTAACTTCTCCCGTATTTCTCTCATCATTTTAACAGCATCCAAACCAGCTATTGGTAGGGTCGTATTTTTGTTGTTACTCATTGTCTGTAAGGTTTAAAATTTCTCTTGGTGTTCTTATTTCTATTAACCTGTACCCAAACCGAAGGTTAATTGAGTTGTAAAGTCTGATTCTGTCCAGGTTTACGATATGCTTGAAATTCCAGCTTGCCAAAACATTAGCGTTGTTTATTGTTGCCAATGCAATGTGTAAAGCATCATTATAACTCTTGTTGGTTAAAGCACCTTCAGTAATGTATGTTTCTGCAAGTTTTATAGCTTCATCATCTACAATTATATCCACCCGGTTTGTCTTAGGAATATGGCTTATAAGGTTTCTGATTTCTTCCCTTGCAAATTCAAGTTCCTGTGCAGTCAGATCAGACAGCATAATATGTTTTGCACCTGCTATAAACTCATTCCATAGTGCAACAGACCATTCCTGAAATTCTTTGTCAAAATAGCCGCCAATTACTGAGGTATCTGTATAAACCTTCATGCGTGCAAGATACAAAATAAATGGGGTTTACACCTACAATGCCATATCCCCTAAATCTTTCCGTTAAGACTCTTATATGGCCCAAACTCGAGCCCAGTGTGCATTACCAATTAACGGGAAGACCCTGTTTCAATCAGGGGAAGCCAGTTAAAACAGGTAAACGTACAGAAGTACATGGAGTAGGTATCACTATGTTTATATTTAACAGACATGCTTTAAAGATAAGCATTGGCAGCATTATAGTGTAAAAGTCTTTCGGCATCGGGGTTTCGCATAAACTGTGTTTTAAAGAAAAAGAGTGTGTTGCGAAAACCCCGCTGGGACGTAAACTGCAAAAAATAAAGTGTTTTATTTCACAAATGAGGTTGTTAAAAATTGTCCCTATAGCTATCGGGATTGTAATACTAAATCCGGATAAAATCCGATAAAACAAAAACGGCATCACCTGTCCTGATCCGTATCGGGAAGTGATCCCACAATCATTTCGGTATAAACAAACATTTTAGATGGGAACACTTGCGCCAGTGGGGGTTCTTAATGTTAGCGGTAGTTTTTATCCAGGAGTTATGATTGCAACAAGCTTGTATTGGCTATTTACTTTTCCAAAGTAGTACCATGTGGCAGGTGTGTGTGCTTCATAAACGAAACTATATACTTTGGTAGTATATGGTCCTGTTGGCCCTGCTAAACTCACCTCAAAAGAATTTGTTTTAGTTTTAGATGGCTTTTTTGCTTTGGTGATTTCAAAGACAGCGTCAACTTCATAGCCTATACTTAGAAATGTACTCTGATTTTGAAACTCATCATTCCATATAAATGGAAAAGACATCAT
The DNA here is from genome assembly GCA_046596765.1 of Ferruginibacter sp. GTDB lineage: Bacteria > Bacteroidota > Bacteroidia > Chitinophagales > Chitinophagaceae > Ferruginibacter. The sequence goes on from JBKJLT010000473.1 coordinate 1,793, forward strand.
TTGGGTAATTTGAGATTTGTCTTTACTACTTGCTGCATTTTTAAAAGCTACAAAAAAATTATCAAATTCTTCGTTGCCAGTAGAATTTGTAATAGCCCTCGGTTGTTCTTGTTGTGTTCCCTTTTTTACATCATTTGGATTTGATGATTTGGTTGTATTAGGGTTCGTTGTGCTGTCCATGGCTAATTGTTTTTCTTTCAAAGCAAGTTCTCTTTCCTTCAATTCAAGTTCTTTTTGCTTCGTATCGGTTTGCCCACACGAAAGCAGTGTCGCAGCTACAACAAGAAAAATAATGTGTCGCATAAAATTGAGTTTTAGTTATTGTGCTATTATGTTGATGTTTTGATTTTTTCTGACCCAATTATCTACTTTGTCAGAGCCTACTCCTTGTACAGGTTCAATGGAAGTTAAAACCCATTTTTTGTCCATGTTTTTACTAAACAAAAATTTTAAAGTAAGGTTTTCTCCTGCGTATGCGTCATGATAATTAAAATTTACAACACTGCTTGCTTGTGTTTCAGAAAATTGAGCAATCGGCTCTATTTTAGTAATTGCTTCAACATTAAAAGTCCCACTTTGTCCCCAATTACCGCCGCCGCCAAATGAATTGTTAGAAACAAATTCTTTAATAGCCTTTTCGGCATTTTCCTGATTTAATTTTTGGTTACCCTCGCATGATGTAAGAACAGACACAGAGACAATGAACAAAATAAGAATTAAATTTTTCATGTTTTTAAGTTTTGGTATGTTATAAATTAAGGTCAATTCGAAAAGGGGGTCTATAAAATTACCGCTAACGGACACGGCTTGGCCATGTGGTGGAATTTGAAAATCGTCAGCCCGGTACCGCAGCCCAATAAAAATACTTCTCTAGTTACAAGTTTAAATTCTTTAGTCTTTAGAACTTTCGAAATTTCTGATACATAGAAATCTTTAAATTTAAAATCGTAAGTATTATTTAATATAGACAAAGTTTCAGAAGCAGTTGGTATATTTTGAGTGTAAGAAAGGTTTGGATGAAAATAAAGAAGGAATAATAATAAAGGTTTCATACTGAAATGTTTTAGTATAAAAAACATGTTAAAATGTGATTAATAGAAAATTTATTTTTTATTTATTCATAAAAATTAACAATTAAAGATTTCAATAGAGTGAGATTTAATTATCAACTTCAACCTCTGTTGTTTCACAATCATTCAATACAAAATCACCATTTTCAATACCTTCCATTTCACTAATTTGGATGTTATTTTTTTGAGATTCCAATGTAGCTTTCCACCCATATTTAAATTGAAATTTTTTGCCAGAATCTTCTATACAAGTAGTTAAAGAACTAACTGTTTTTGAGCTTTTGGCTTTTACTTTTGCTACGCTTGGATTATATCCGTGAATTCCATTAAAATGATAATAGAAATAGATGTCTTTGTCAGTATTATTTTTGATTGTAAGGTTTCCGGTATGGAATTGAATACATGGTTTTTCTGGCGTATTATTACTTCCGTCTGCATATTTCCATGTGCTATCTGTATTAAGGATTACTCTTTTTCCTGATGAGGTAATAGCAGAAATTTGTGAATAGCTTGTAATTGAGAAGAGTGTAATAATAATTAAGAGAATGGTTATCTTTTTCATTTATAATTATTTAATTGTTACTTTGTTTTTTTACTGTAATATCGTGATGGATAAATTCTATACCTACTGCCCCAATGGAGGATTTACACAAACCGTTCTAATTCCATTTTCCCAAAAATTTTTTCTTTCATTGAAGTAATATCTTGTACCACTAAAAGTAAATTGATAAAAACCTTCCGGATAACTGCTGAATTTAGCAACTTTAAGCCACCAACATCCATCAGGACCTTTTGCGTAATCAATATACATTGACTGGGCGTTTTCTACCATTGCCTTATTTATTTTCCATGCGGGTGTGTTAGGGCAAAACTTAGTTGTACCGTATTGAGCTAAAGTAGTTTTCGTACTTGCAAATAATAAAGTAAAGAAAAGTCCGATTTTAATAAGTTTGTTATTCATTGTAATAAAATTATGGTTTGATAATTAATATTAAAAGTAAGTCGGCATTTAGTTTTAGATTGCCTCCTAACATTTGCTGAACGATATAACCATTAATTGATTATTATTTTGTCAAGATCTTTGCTGTAAATACTCTCTCAATATGGAACTTAAGACAAAGTGTTAATGCATCTTTTGGTACATATCAAATGTAAATAACATTTTTAATTATTCAAAGCAAAAAATCTTAATTTATTAAACACTCGCAATGGTTTGGCACAAGAATGCAGCCCAAATATTAACCATCTTGATCTTTATACCGCCTGTAAAAGTTTTAAAACAAAATTCTATCCAAGTGCTAACTTTAGCACCAATAACAATATACATGACTTTTAAAGATACACTTGCCCTATCCTGGCGCAATATTTCGGGTAATAAATTGCGTACCGGTTTAACGGTTGCTATTATTGCCCTGGGCATTTTTGCTTTAATAATGATAGTTACCGCCATCAAAGCAGCAAGCGTAAGCCTTACCACCAGTTTTTCAACCATGGGTGCAAATTCATTCAGCCTGCGGTTTAAAGACCGCAACATACGTATTGGTGGTGGCCGCCAGAGAGACAATACCAAAACCAGTAAATCAGCCTTACGAGAAAAAAAGAGCAACATGGGTAAGGTGATTACCTACGATGAAGCCCGTGCATTTAAACAGCGGTATGCTTTTCCGGCTAAAGTAGGTTTGGCTTTAATGGGCCCCCGAAATGTTGTTTGTAATAATGATCGTAAAAAAACCAATCCGGATGTTGCTGTTTTGGGCGGCGATGAAAATTACCTGGAGCTTAATGGTTACAGCATTGCCTATGGCCGCAATTTTACCGAAAGCGAAGTTGAATCCGGTAGAAGCATCTGTATGCTGGGAAGCGGTACCGCACAAAAATTATATCCCGGAAACCCGGAAAAAGCCATTGATAAAGTGGTAAGTGTGGATCATACGCCGTACCGGGTTATAGCCGTGCTTGAAGATAAAAGCTCGAGTGCTTTTTTTAATACCAGTAAGATCGTTGTTACTTCTTACAATAATATAAGGCGTTTGTATGCTTCGCAAAGCACTTCGTTCAATATCGGCATCAAGGTATCCGATTTAAAATTGATGGATGTAGCCATTGGCGAGGCAAAGGGAACATTCCGCCCCATCCGGAAATTAGATGTGAAGGATGAAATAAATTTTTATGTTGATAAAAGCGACAGCATTGCACAAACCTTTCTCTCAGCTTCGGTTTACCTGCAATATGCTATGTTGGCAATAGCATTAATAACGCTGATAGGCTCGGCTATTTGTTTGATGAATATTATGCTGGTGGCAGTAAATGAACGTACAAAAGAAATTGGGTTGATAAAAGCGCTTGGTGGAACAAAGAAAGAGGTGAGGGCGCAGTTTTTATTTGAATCTGTTTTAATAAGTTTACTGGGCGCTGTTGCCGGTATAATTTCAGGGATACTGGTTGGCAATGTGGTTTCTATATTCTTAAAAACCGGTTTTGTAGTTCCCTGGGGTTGGGTTATTACCGGTGTATTTGTTTGTTCGCTGGTAGGTTTGGCTGCAGGCCTTTATCCTGCTCATAAGGCTTCCAAATTAGATCCTATCGTTGCCTTGAGATATGAATAGTTATTGCATGTTTTTCTTATTTAAAACCACACTTTAGTTATTTTTTAAAATTTCAACCGTTTGCGGAATGTTTTTATATAAAAACCCCATTTAAGCGTCGTAAAAAAATAGTTAATAAAATAAAAATTTTGTAAGTTGTACTTTCAATTAATTATTTAACTTGTGCATCTTGCATGAAACCAATAAAAAAACAATGACGTTGCAAAAGCTAAAAAATCACAATCAACAATTCCTTTTACTAATCATTAATACATAAACTAAAATTTTACAAAACTAAAAATTAGAATTTTATGGCAGACACTACATCAACTGTAAAACCATCAACAGTAAAACCAACAACTTCAGTTCAGGCAAAAAAATCAAGCAACATTATTTCTTTACTGGCTCCCGTATTATGTTTACTGGTGGGTTATTTTATCTGGAGATTTGGATTGGGCAACCCCGCAAGTTTTGGACAACCTGTAGTACCAGGTGATGAAGGCTGGTTTTGGCCAGGCCGTCATGATCCTAAATCAGCAATGAGTAAAATGTACCTGGGAGGTATTATTGTACCCGTTCTTATCGGCACATTCTTAACCATGTTAACTTTTGTTATTGAAAGGTTTATGACAATTTCAAAAGCTAATGGCACCGGTAACAATGCTGACTTTGTGCGTAAAGTACAATATCAGTTAGCCAACAAAAATGTTGATGCAGCCTTGGCAGAGTGCGATAAACAAAAAGGTTCTGTTGGCAATGTAATGAAAGCAGGTTTGCACCGTTACAAAGAAATGATATCAAATACAGAATTAACAACCGACCAAAAAGTAATGGCCATTCAAAAAGAGGTAGAAGAAGCAACTTCTCTTGAGCTGCCGATGCTGGAAAAAAACCTGGTGTTTTTATCTACAATCGCTTCGCTGGCAACCTTAATCGGCCTTTTGGGAACAGTGGTTGGTATGATTCGTGCTTTTGGTACTTTAGGTGCCGATAGTGGTGGATCAGCTTCTGCACAGGCTCTTTCTGTAGGTATTTCCGAGGCATTGTATAATACTGCACTGGGTATTGGTACTTCAGCATTTGCCATTATGTTTTACAATATTTTTACCACTAAAATTGATGGCATTACTTATGGTATTGATGAGTCTGGATTTACTTTAACTCAAACCTTTGCTTCTCTGTACAAATAATTGTATGGATTCTTTAAAGCGATGCATCTTATTAATGTGCCTGTTGCTTTTAAGAATTAGTAAAAACTAAAAACAGATAAACATGCCAAAAATTAAAATACCACGTAAGAGTACAATCGTTGATATGACGGCTATGTGTGATGTGGCTTTTCTTCTGTTGACATTTTTTATATTGGCAACAAAACAAAAACCACCCGAAGTACTTACAGTTAAAACGCCCACCTCGGTGTCAAGCAAGGTGGCTCCCGATAAAGCAATTTTAATAACCATGACCAAAGAGGGTAAAGTGTTTTTAATGCTGGGAGATGATACAAAAAAGAGTGCGATCATTGACGATTTTAATACAACAAGAGGGTTACAATTAACAGGATCCGAACTTGCCAGGCTTAAAAAATCAGAATTTATAGGTTTACCGGTTAGCAAACTTAAATCAGCTTTAAATGCTACCAAAGATATTGCACCTAATTTAATGGATGGAATACCTACAGACAGTACCAATAATGAATTGTCTTATTGGATACGTAGTATTACCAATGCTTATAAGGGTGAAGACCAGCGTAAACTTCAGGAAACGATTTTGGTGAAAGGCGATGGAGAAGCACTGTATCCGGTATTTAAAAGTGTAAAGGAAGCGCTTAAAGCCAACGAGATTTTTAAGTTCAGGATTGTTACGGAAGGAGAGGCTGTACCTATGGGCTCTGAGTTGTATAAAACCGGAAAAGAAGAAAAAAAATAATTAGTAAAAAAATTAAAAAAGAATTACTATGGCAGAAATGGATACCTCGTCGGGTGGCGGACATAAAAAAGGACCCGGCGTTAAAAAAGGAAAAAAGCTTTCTACCCGTGTTGATCTTACTCCAATGGTTGACCTTGGGTTTCTGTTACTTACTTTCTTTGTGTTTACCACAACCATGAGCCAGTCAACAGCCATGAATATGAATGAACCCAAAGATGATCCCAATCAGCAAATGAAGGTGAAAAATTCAGGTGCTATGACTATTTTACTGGGTAAAGGCAACCAGGTTTATTATTATTTTGGACAGTTAATGCCCGAAACAATCAGCGAGGATTTTAAAAGTACCAATTTTGCAGGCATACGGGCATTGATTCTGGAGAAGAAAAAATCTACTCCGATTGATGATCTGATGTATATCATAAAGTCTGACAAAAATTCAACCTTTAAAAATGCGATTGATATTCTGGATGAGATGACAATATCGGCAGTACCGCCCGGCCATTATGCCGAAGTGGATATGGTTGATGTAGAAAAAATGCTTATTCAGAAAACCGAGGAGGCAAATGGTATTAAGTAAGGCGTATGGAATTGGAACAAATTTGAATCTAATTTAAAACGAGATCACAATGGAAGCAAACAAAATTTTAAGTGCCGACGTTCTTGACATCATTTTTGATGGCAAGAATAAAGAGTACGGCGCTTATCAATTAAGGAAGTCCTATAAAAAAACGCTTACAAAAGCGTTGATTATAACCGGCACTGCATTATTACTTATATTAGGTGGAACAATTGTAGCGGGCATCATTGAGGATAACAACAAGAATAAACAGTTTGATACAGTTGATACTCAAATGGCTGAATTAAAGGAGGAACCACCACCACCACCACCACCACCACCGCCACCACCGCCACCAACACCACCGCCTCCTCCTGAAATTAACCAGGTGAAGTTTACACCTCCAAAAATTGTAAAAGATGAAGAGGTAAAACCTGATGAAAAAATTGAAGAAATTAAGGAAGATGCGGCTATCAGTGTGCAAACTGTAAAAAGCGAAAATACGGTACAGGTTGTGCAGGCTCCGGTAGAGGAAAAAGGAACACAGGTTACCGAGGTAAAGGTAGCAGATGATGAAAATAAAATTTTTACCAAAGTGGAAGTAGAAGCTGGTTTTCCCGGTGGGGAAGATGCATGGCGTAACTACCTCAGAAAAACACTGAATGCCAGTACACCGGTTGATAACGGTGCAAGTGGCGGAAAATACACAGTTATTGTAAAGTTTGTTGTAAGTAAAGATGGTAGCTTAAGTGATGTTTCCTGCGAAAATGATCCGGGTTTTGGCATGTGCGAAGAATCGATCAGGGTAATTAAAAAAACCAGGAACTGGACCCCTGCTATTCAGAACGGACGAAATGTAAATGCGTATCGCCGTCAGCCAATTACCTTTCTTGTAGAAGAATAAAAAATAAAAAAGTAATAAGTTAAACCCCCGATAAAATCGGGGGATTTTTTTGTGGGTATTTATGGAAATATCGCACTTGGCTATCTTAATAAAAACTTACTGTTATGGCCGAAATAGAAACTAAAAGATCGAACGAAAAAAAGAAAAGATTCAATAAAAAAAGCACCAGGGTTGATCTTACACCTATGGTTGACCTCGGTTTTTTATTGCTTACTTTTTTTGTGTTTACCACCGCATTAACTACACCAATGGCAATGGACCTGATGATGCCAAATGATAAAAAAGGCCCCGATGATCCTGTGTGTGAGTCATGCGTATTAACAATTTTGCTTGATAAAGGCAACAGTATAAAATATTATGAAGGTGCGGCAGAGAACAATCCTCCGGTAAAACAAACCGGCTTTGCTCCGGAACAGATCAGAAAAATATTAATGCAGAAAAAAGCGGATGTTGAAAAGGTACGTGGCAGTGCTGATCAATTTATACTCATCATCAAAGCATCGGCAACCAGCAATTTTAAAAACTTTGTAGATATAACCGATGAGGTAACCATTTGCCAGATAAAGAAATACTACGTTGATGAAATAAGAGACATTGATAAAAAACTGCTTCTTAAAAAATAATAAAGCCTTGCCAGTTGCAGTTCGCAATTTACAGTTGGCAGTTTGCAAAATGCGTAATACTTGTTGCCCACCGTCGATTGCCAACTGCTTACTGCCAACTATCTTTGCCGCATGTCTAATAATATTTCAGGCTGGGATGATACTATTGTTGCTTTGGCCACGCCAACCGGAATTGGGGCAATTGGGGTAATTCGTTTAAGCGGTTCTAAAGCCATTAACATTGTTAATGAATTATTCCCTTCTAAAGATCTGCACAAACAAAATACGCATACCATACATGTTGGATTTATAAAAGAAGAAGAGGTTGATTTAGATGAAGTGGTTGTTTCATTATATAAAAATCCTAAAAGTTATACCGGCGAAGATGTGGTGGAAATAGGTTGCCATGGCAGCCCCTTTGTACAGCAACAGGTAATACAGGCATGCATACGTAAAGGGGCCAGGCTTGCAAAGGCAGGCGAGTTTACGCAAAGAGCTTTCCTGAATGGTAAGCTCGATCTTACGCAGGCAGAAGCGGTTGCCGATATTATTGCTTCAAATACTGCCGCATCGCAAAAAACCGCATTGCATAATATGCGTGGCGGGTTTAGCGAAATTTTAAAACAACTGCGGGAAAATCTCATTCAGTTTTCGGCATTGAT
>JBKJLT010000514.1:0-4805 GCA_046596765.1 Ferruginibacter sp.
GCTTTGGTTATTTCTTCGGTTGGTAAAAACCAGCTTACAAAACTGCAACTGTCGCCACTTTCGTCAGGCACCCGCCTGAAAGTAACTTCTGGTATTGTTGCCAAAGCATTTTTTAATGTTGTGTGATTTTTTTTCTGAATGGCTAAAAAAGTATCCAGCTTTTTTATTTGTGCCAAACCCACTGCTGCATGTAATTCACTTATGCGAAAATTGTAACCGATGAATGGATGCAGATCGGCTCCACGGTCAACACCTTTATGATCGTGTCCATGATCGGTATACCCATCACTTGCAACATACACATCTTCACGATTGGTCATAACTACACCGCCTTCGGCACAGGTAATGGTTTTTACAAAATCAAAACTAAAGGTTCCGGCATCGCCGATGGTACCCAATTTTTTTCCTTTGTAGGTGCCGCCTATACTTTGGCAGGCATCTTCCAATAAAATTAAATGATGTTCTTTGCAGATGGATTGAAGTGCATCCATATCGGCCATGCTGCCGCACATGTGTACGGGCATAATGCATTTTGTTTTTGGGGTAAGGGCATTCCTTACAGCTTGGGGATCTAAAGTCAATGTATCATCCACATCCACAAAAACCGGTATGGCACCAACACTTATTACCGCTTCAAAACTGGCAACAAAAGTAAAAGAAGGCAATATCACTTCATCGCCATAACCAATGCCCAAAGCACTCATAGCTGTTGTTAATGCAGCCGTACCGCTGCTTAATAACTGTGCATGTTTGCAGCCGAAGGTTTCGCAAATGGCTTCTTCCAGTTCTTTGGCTTTCCATATTCCCTTGCGTGGGCCATCAAAGCCATAGCGCATGAGAATGCCTGTTTCAAGCACATCGTTTACTTCTTTAATTTCTTCTTTTCCAAAATGTTCAAAACCGGGCATAAAAAATAATTGATAATTATAAAATGCCTGCCTGACGGACAGGCAGGGATAATTGATAATGTTGTTAATGTAAGCTATCAATTACATAGCAAAGATAAAGAAAATCTTGGGTGAGTCAAAGACTCATGACCATTGCATCCTCGTCTGAGACGAGGACGAGCAAGGACAAGAAAAGCATCAATATAATTGCCCCTTAAGAATTAGCTTCAACAAAGCTTATTTAATTATTAAGGCAATAATATTGGTACAAAATAAAACGCATTAAGTATAATGAAACCGGCAGGAGTGAATTATTAAATGCTCATTCGTGTATTTGTAAATAAGCCTGTGTTCATCAGTAATGCGCCTGCTCCAAAAATCTTTAAAATCACCTTTTAACGGTTCTGGTTTACCAATACCAGCAAATGGGCTTCGTTTTATTTCTTCAATTAAACGTAATATTATTAAAGCTGTTTTACGATCCTGTTCAATCCAAAATTCAAGATGCTGCAAAGCTGTTGACGAAAAACTAATCATTTTTGTTAATCATTGTTTCCAGCTCAGCAATTGTTTTTGTAGTAATATTGGCATCCGTTACTTCTTTCAAAGTTTTGTACATCATTTTTTTATTGGCCGGTGTACTTAATAAATACTCAGTTTCTTCTATACTATTGTAATCTTCCAGTGAAATTATCACCACACTCTTTCCATTACTGTTTACAATCAACGGATCGTTATTGCTGGCAACATTATCAATGTATTGCTTTAAATTTTTTCTAAATTGAGATACATTAGCTACTTGCATGGTACATAATTTTGTACAAATTTATACGTTTTTATGCAGAAAAGGAATTATTTAGTTGGGACTAATAACCAGTGACTTCGTAAGAGAAATCATTCTTTGATTAAAATACTCAGGACCATTGCATCCTCGTCTGAGGCGAGGACGAGAAAGCCTTTATTTCATTTCCGGAGTTTTAACCGGCTCTTTAAAATAATTAAGCCTGAGTGTATCGTTCCAGCCATTCGGGTTTTTATCAAAAGTTTTACTGCTGAAAAAAATCATGCCCTGTATGTTGGGCGTGTTACGTAGGGCATCTATCATGCGGGGCAATTGCGTCAGGTCTTTCCAGGCAGCATTACTGTTGGCACGGTAAATACCCAAGCCAATGTAGCAGTTTTTGCCGTATGTGTGTTTGCCCCACCAGTCCAATAAAATTTCGTAAGGTGCTATTTTATGGCCAAACTCCCAATATAATTGCGGGGCCACATAATCAATCCAGCCTTTTTGTAACCACAGCAAAATATCAGCATACAAATCGTCGTAATTGGTTTGGGCACCATTTGTTCTGCTGCCATTTACGGGGTCTTTATCTATATTACGCCAAACACCAAAGGGGCTTATACCAAACTGGCATTTAGGATTTTCTTTTTTAATAACAGCGCTTAACATGCTGATTATGGAATCAGTGTTACTTCTTCTCCAGTCATCCTTACTCATGCCGTTACCATATTTGTTGTAACTGGCATTATCCGGAAATGCTGCACCAGCAATTTTGTAGGGATAAAAATAATCATCGAAATGAATGGCATCAATGGCATAGCGGCTAACCACATCTTTTACCACGTTGGTTACATATTGTTGTACTTCTTTAATGCCTGGATCAAAATATTTTTTATCGCCGTAGGTTAAAAACCACTCGGGATGAATTTTGGTGATATGCGTTGCTGCAATTGATGATTTGTAGATGTTGAATACTGCACGGTACGGATTCATCCATGCATGAAACTCCATGCCACGTTTATGTGTTTCGGCAACCATAAACTCAAGCGGATCGTAATAAGGCATTGGTGGCTGACCCTGTGTACCGGTAAGAAACTCACTCCAGGGTTCGTATTGCGAAGGATAGAACGCATCGGTAACCGGCCGCACTTGCACAATCATTGCATTCATACCGTTGCGCTGGTGCATGTCGAGCAATTTAATAAACTCAACTTTTTGCGAATCGGAATTGAAATTTCCTTTGGAGGGCCAGTCTATATTATCAACGGTAGCCACCCATACGCCGCGGAATTCTGGTTTGGTTTGAGAAAATAGTGTAATGGGCACCAGGCAATAAGCAATAGGCAATAATAAAGAAAAGAAAAATTTCATGAAGATGATTTAATTATTTTGAATCACGTATCTTATCTAATAATTTATTTAATGATTTTGCTTCTGCATCTGTAATATTACCCAAAATGGCATCCATGTCTTTTTCGTACAAATCAATTTTTTCTAAAAGGGTTTTTCCTTTGGCGCTGATGCTTACATCTACCAGTCGTTTATCATTATTACAAATTGTTTTTTTTGCCAGGCCCTTTAAAACAAGCCTGTCAACAATACGGCTGGTATCGCTCATTTTATCAAGCATACGTTCCCGGATCTGTAAAGTAGAAATTGGTTTTCCTGCTCCTCTTAAAATACGCAGGATGTTGTATTGCTGTGCAGTAATGCCTTCATTATCGAATACTTTTTTCATCTTCTCATTCATCCAGTTATAGGTGTAAATAAGGTTGATGATTCCCTTTTGATATTCATTGCGGAATGATGCCTGGCTGATGTCTTTTTCGATACCCATATATTCCCGTTAGTTATCTGTTGTTGTTTTATCCGTAATTACATTTGTGTTCTCCGGTGTTTTATCAAATTCGTTTATATAAATTTTTACCATGATCAGGAAATAACTGATAAGCAAAGGCCCGAAAATGAGGCCCATAAATCCAAACAGGTTGAGACCTACAATAACACCCAGCACGGTAATGATGGGATGGACGTCTCCCATATATTTCATCAGTTTTAAACGGGCTATATAATCTACATTGCCAGTAACAACAAAACTATAAACAGTGAGTCCGATGGCTGGCAGGTTGCTGCCATGAATAAATAAATAACCAACCAGCGGAACCCAAATGATCATGGTGCCTACCAGCGGAAAAAAAGCAAACACGCCTGTAACAAAACCCCAAAGGCCCCAATCCTCTATGCCAAATATCCAATAACCCAGTGCTGCAAATGCACCCTGCACAACACATATAATGGGTATGCCCAACGCATTTGCCCGTATCATCATTTTGGTTTCACCGGCCAGCAGGCTCACATTTTCATGTTTTAAAGGAATCACCTTGCTTAAATACTTTTCCATATCACGGCCCTGTATCAATAAATAATACAACAAAAAAAACATGATGATGAGATTAGTAAGTAAAGCCAGGGTGCTGTTAATTATACGGGGTATGTAGGCTGATACTTTTTGGGCGATTGTTTTAGCACTTTCGGCTGATAAAATAGTAATACCTGTTTTTTCACGAACTTTTGCCGATACCGATTCAATACTTTGAATGATTTGTTCCTGGTTTTCGGCAATAGCACTTATTTTAGGAGAGGCAAGGGTTACGCTTACATAAACCGGTATTGCTATAATAACCAGGTAAGCAATAATAAATAACAAAGCGGTCCAACCCTTTTTCCATTTACTTTTAAAAATGAGTTGAAAATATAAGGTACGGCTTAAAATATACAAAGTGATACCACCCAGGAGGCCAGGTAAAAAGATGGTAAGCTGACTAACAAGTAAGATAGCTATCGACAGAATCAATATCAGGATGAGTATCTGCCTGAGGCGTTCGTTAAAACCCGGTTGTTGATTCATAAACTCATTTTAATAATGATAAAAAACTTACTCTTGCCATACAGAAACTCCTTCGCTGCAATTGGCACAAATATCAATATTTTTTCTGCTTTTCATCAGTTGGCTTCTAAACTGTTTGTAATTATCGTTGTGCCATATTTCTTTAAAGCTCTGGGTTTTTAAATTACCCAGTTGATGGGTTGCATCTTTATCAAAACAACAAGGCACTACTAAACCATCCCAGGTT
>JBKJLT010000552.1:0-2728 GCA_046596765.1 Ferruginibacter sp.
CCATGAGTGTGATAACGGATGTTGGCATACGTGAAGAAGAAAATGTAATTACCCATGAAGAAGTTTTGCAGGCCGCTAAAGAGGCAGAGCCAAATTTTAAAGCTTTATTTTGCGAACTGATTGCACAACTTTAAGCACCAATTGATGAAGCAGATTTTTGCCCTTACCCTATTGGTTTTTTGTTTTCAATTTGCGCTGGCACAACGCCCGGATGTTTTTAACCAGATTGGCGGTAGGGTAAAAAGTATTGGAGGTTCTGGCTCAGGTGGCGGGAGAGATACGATTGGGTTTGAGCGTCGCAATGATAAAAAGGATTCAATTGGCATCTACTATAAATATCTCGATTCTATCCGCAGCATTCCCTTCGATTCAACCATCAACGATTTTGATAAATATTTTTCAGTTCCCTCTTCTTATATATATCTTGGCAATAACGGAGCCGCTGCTTATCCATTAATTTATCAGCCCAATGCAAAACCCGGATGGGATGGAGGCTTTCATGCATTTGATGTGTATCGTTATACCCTGGAAGGGTCTAAATTTTATAAAACCAACAGGCCATTTTCACAACTGAGTTATCAACTGGCATCCGGCAAAGAGCAAATGATTAAAGTGTTGCACACACAAAGCCCAAGGCCAAACTGGAGCTTTGGATTTGACTACCGGCTGATCAGCGCTCCCGGTTTTTTTACAAACCAAAACACAAATCATAAAAATTACCGCCTGTTCAGCAATTACCAGGGAAAGAAAAAAAGATATGCAGCTTTTATCATCCTGGTGGGTAATACATTAAAAAATTCGGAAAACGGGGGGATACGTTTTGATTCTTCCTTGTATAACCCCAATCTGCAAAAAAGATTTTCTATAGACGTAAATCTGGGTAACCAAAATAATACCGAAGCCACGCCGTTTAGTTCAACCATTGTTACCGGCAATGTTTATAAAGATTTTACCTTTTTTTTACGTCAAACCTATGATATTGGTAAAAAAGATTCTGTTGCCATAAATGATTCTACAACCGAGTATTTGTTTTATCCAAAGCTAAGAGCGCAGCACAGCTTTACTTACAGCACTTATAATTATTTGTACAGAGATGATAAAGCAGATTCTGCCATTTATAAAAGCTGGTACGATACCATTGTAAAATTTGGGCGGGACAGTTTTTTTGTTAAAGAAAAATGGTCGGTAATGAGTAACGATTTTACGCTGTTGCAGTTTCCGGATACAAAGAATTCCGGCCAGTTTATATCAGCCGGTGTAAAGTTTGAAAATATTAAGGGCGAACTGATAAACGGAACGAGGCATTTTTACAACTTCATTGTTCATGGTGAGTACCGCAATAAAACCCGCAACAAACTTTGGGATGTACAGGCTACGGGAGAGTTTTATGTAAACGGCTTAAACGCCGGCGATTACAGTGCTTATGCAACTGTAGCCCGGCATCTGAATAACAAGCTGGGCGATGTGCGGTTATTTTTTAAGAATGTAAACCGGTCTCCTTCGTTTATTTTTGATAATGCCAGCAGCTTTAATTTTAAAAACCCCGGACTTACCAAAAAAGAAAATATAATTTCGTTTGGTGCTGATGCTAAAAATAAATTTATTAACCTGGGGTTTAAAAATCACATTATTACTAACCTGGCCTATTTTTCAGATTATTATCATACCGCACAAAGCAGCAAAGTTATTAACCTGCTGCAATTGTATGCCTCTAAAAAAGTTAAACTAACCAAAAGATGGAGCCTGTATGCAGATATTACATTTCAGCAAACAGATGGGAGTGCCCCGGTAAAAGTGCCCTTGCTGTTTACCAGGAACCGGTTGGCTTATGAAGGAAATTTCTATAAAAATTTATTTTTAAGTGCAGGTTTGGAAGTTCGTTATTTTACTCCGTTTGAGGCGTATAATTATTCGCCGGTAATGGGCCAGTTTTTTCCGCAGGATACTTTTAAATTAAAAAACCTGCCGGATGTAAGTGCTTTCTTTCACTTCCGTATAAAATCCTTTACCGCATTTATTCGTGCCGAAAATCTGAATACAGTCAGCTTTAAAAATGGGTTTGGGTTTACAAATAATAATTTTGCGGCGGCTCATTATCCTACACAAGGGTTAATAATACGTTTTGGCATTCAATGGGGGTTTGTTAATTAGTGATATTGCAAATTAGCTAATGCCCGCCCGGCCAATGACGTTCGGACGGGTGCTGATTAGCTAATGTATTGATGACTGGTATCTGATTTTTACTAAGTGCTTTTGTTAAAAAATGGCGAAGGGCAAACTAACAGTTGGTTATTTGCGTTTGTTTTGTAATTTTGTTATAGAGATGAAAAAGATTTATATCGGCATATTGGCAATTGTTTACATGGCTGTTTCTTCGGGAATAGCGGTGGAACTGCATTACTGCATGGGTAGTAAGGCCGGTATGGACCTTTATGGATCGGCAAATGAAAAGTGTGGCAAATGTGGTATGACAGAAAAGAAGACCGGTTGCTGCCACGATGAGTTTAAGTTTTATAAGATAAACGACTCTCACAAAACTGCATCAAACGACATTTCTTTTACAACACCTGAGTTTGCTGTAATTAATGCCTATAATATTTACAACTGGCAAATGCCGCTGAGTTCGGTAATAGCCGCAGTAAACAATCATTCTCCCCCTGATTATACAAAGCCCGATGTTTGTATAATGAATTGTGTTTTCAGAATTTAAAATTGATATTGATTTTTT
>JBKJLT010000053.1:0-4046 GCA_046596765.1 Ferruginibacter sp.
ATTTGCTCATTTTTTATGTTTTTAGTTTTTGTCTTTCGACATTGCCCACAGCCATCCCTGTGGTTTTAAATTTGGACGGCGAAGGTAAGGGCAGAGTGGTGTACATTCCAAAGAAAAGAGTAAGTATTTTAGATTGCGCTTTTGTAATTCATTGATTATCAGTAAAATTTTTGACTGGTTATTTTGATCACTGGTACTGGTACATAAAAAAGCGGCCCGTTTTTACCGAACCGCTAAACTAACTATTGAAAAACACTATTCTTTTATAAACTGTTTTATAAAATTATCCTTACCGTTTGATATCCTTATATAATGTATACCATTACTGAACTGTGCAATATTTACCGGCATTGAGTTACTGCCTTGCTGCAATAAAATATCTCTTGTATATAGCTGCCGACCGGCTACATCTGTAATAATTAATGTTGCCTGCCCGGTTAAGCCATTTGTTTGTACCTGTAAAACCTCTTTTGCCGGGTTGGGGAATACGAGCAACTGTACACCTTTCTTATCAAGATGTATGGCAACAACCTGACTGTTAAAAAACCGGCCATCCATATCAAACGATTGAAGACGATAAAAAATGGTAGCACTGGTTTGAAGCCTTGCAGGCAATACATCAGTATAATTGTAAGTAAGCGGCGTAGCCGAATTGCCGGCAGCGCTTAGCTGGTCAATATCTGTAAAACTAACGCCGTCGGTACTTCTTTGTATGGTATAATGTTTACTGTTTTGCTCAAACTGGGTTTGCCACTGCAGTTTTATTTGGTTGTTATTATTTACGGCGGTAAAGGAGGTAAGCTGTACCGGCAGCACTTTTATTATTTCTATGGGTGTAAGCGCCCGGTTATAAATACGTAGCTCATCCATTTTACCATTAAGCCCGTTATAATGAGGATAGGTTTGATAAAACATGGTACCAAGTCTTGCAGGGTATGCGTATGCAGGAGTTTGTGTACCTTCCGGACCCGTATTATTCAAAACTCCGTTTATGTAAAGTTTTAAAGTGCCGGCAGCCCTTAACGCTGTAATATGAACCCACTGCCCCATGGGAAATGTACCAAGCGAGTTTATAGATGCGTTTTTGTAATTAAACTGAACCCTGTTAGTCGTGTTATTCCAGAACCATATCCCTGGTCCGCCATAATTCAGGTTATTATCGTAAAAGCCGCCGGTATGTAACAAAGGCGTGTTAACAAAGGTGTAAAAGGCAATGGTAAAATCCTGGGTACCCGTAAAGCTAAGATTGCTGTTTATAGGTATTGTTCCCCATTGCACCACTGTAGTAGAAGTGAGAGACGGATTGAGAAAAAGCATCGCCTTACCGGGCAGTGCGGCAATATTGGTTGTTGCGGTTGCGCCAAAGTTTGTACCGTTTATGGTGTAAGGGCCGGCATCGTTAAAATTGCCGTCCATTGGCCAGTAACCTACCAGGCCTACTGTAGTAGCCTGGGCGTTTGCAAACAGCACACATAGCACTGCTATAAAAGAAAGTAAAACCCTTTTCATTTGAACATGTTTAATTAATTAAAAAAACACATACCACTTTTGGTTATTATGCGGCTTTCATGAAGTTGAAATAATTGACAGCTTCAGTTAGATTACGGAGTTTTAATTTCTGGTAAATGCTTTTACATTGTTTTTTAATGGTATGGATGTTTACGCCCTGCATCTCTGCCATTTCCTTATACATCAGGCCCGGTGCCAATAATCTCAAAATGATCGCTTCATTGGGAGTTAGTTGTTTTGGATTGCTCATTTTGTTCGTCAAAAATATGTTTAACAGCATTTAAAAACAATGGCTCTTTTGTGTACCAAAAAGTCTTGGCAACAAATATAACACTAACGGCAACATATAGCTCAAAGTAATTTCTCCTTAAATAGATAGGGTTAATACACGGTAGTTATGGATGTTTATTATTATTTACTTTTAATACTATGCTTTTTAAGCACAACGGTTTAACACCAAGTAGTAACAGGCATAAAAAACAGGCTGGTAATTAGCTGATATTTTGCTGGCTATTGTAGTTGGAGGGATTGGTAGCTCCTGGCAATAATCAAATTTGTGAGTAATGGTCTGTATTAACCGATATCGGGCAGCCGATAACCAGGCATTGGTTTAAATTTAATATGCCGGCAAGCCTAAATTAATTTTAAGACCCCTTTAGTAATTTACCCAAGCCGGTAAAATTTGCTTTAATGTTTAAGAAGCCAAATACATTACCCGATTTAGGATCATATTTAATTTCAAGCGGTATCCAGATGTCTTCAAGAATACGAACCCGTAAAGTGCCGTTTATGGTCAGGCTGTCTCTTCTTTCATTGCTGTACAGCCGCCCAAAATTGTGGTAATAACTGCCACTGAATTTAATTTCGCAAAAAGGCCTTTCGGTAGTTCTATCCCTTATTATCCAGTTGATGCCAGATTCGGCAGTTAATAATTCACGTTTTAAGTTTCTGCCGGTTCTGGTAGTATCATTCGAAAAAGTGTAGGCAGCCTTAACATTCACTTCCAGGTTATTATCTCCGGGTCCGGGATCAAATATACCCCTCGACAATTCTGAAATGATTGCCACGTTAGAAAACTGGAACTTATCCTTATAGGTAGAATCGCTGATGCCGATTGTCCACAGCAGGTTATTTTTTATAGAATTTTTAAGCGCTTTAAATTTTTCTGCATCAATTTGTTTAAAGCTCGAATCTGCATGGTTGCTAAAAATATTCCCAATCTTATTCAGGTTTTTGGCTGCAACCAGCATTTTAACAGTTGCCTGAAAACCGGCTTCCAGTGAATTAAAAGGTGCATCCTGCAGTACCTTGTTGATGTTGTTGGCAAAAGCTGCTTTGTTTGCAGGGGGCACTGTATTTACCAGGTAATCATTCAGTGTTGTTAATAATATATCCCGTTCGTGGTTTAATTCATCGCTTCTTAATTTATCAAGTATATACCGGGATGTTGTAAAATCTGTTTTATCAATCAGCGAAAATTTTAAACCCGACGAAAAGCCATTAAACCCAAAAGCAGAATCAAGCCTTACGCCCAGGTTAAAATTAAGCCTGCGCAATGGCTGGTATTTTTTATACGTTTTATCTAAGCTCAGTTGAGGGTTCCTTTTAAGCATAATGGCAAACGGATTTGAACTGAAACTGAATTCTTTATTTGGCCCCGTTAAATTATTTAATCCGAGTTGAAAAAAATGAGTGAGAATATCTTTGGCATTGCCGCTTTTTAAAGAGTCGGCCATTAACATAAATTTTGTTACCGGAGATACCTGTGCAAAAGAAACTTTTACAAACAACAGCAGGGCAAGTAAACAGGCATATTTTTTAATGTTTTTTCTCATATTTTTTTTGAAACATTTTTATGAAATAATAAAAAAGAGTCCGCCAATATGTTGCCCGGCATCAAAATCCATTTCCATGGGCTGGGCTTTTACACCGCTAATTTTTACATTGGTGCTGCCGGCGCTGTCTCCTTTTATTAAGATGGTATCGTTTGTTTTAACATGGTTAAAACTTATTGTACTGCTTTCATGAATGGTTTTTTCTTGCCCATTATGTGTTGCTGTAAAATCACTCAATCCTGCATTTAAATTATGAAACTCCACCTCCAGGTTGGCGGTTTGCCCGGCAATTGTAACTTCTTCTGTTGGGGCAGGGTTGTTTATAGTGTTTAAATCAGCAGCAATTGCTTTTACCTTTTTTTGTTTTACAGGTGCAGGATTATTTATAACAGTTTGCAAACCGGCCTGCTTCATTTTTGCAATTTTTGCGGCCTGCAAATTAATAATCAAATGCTTTTCTTTCTTCATTAAAGTATCTTTTTTGCCTACTCTTTAATACCGTTTTCGGCTTACCGGGGTTATTATAAATCTACAATAATAATTGAGTTTATTATTGCCTTTACATAAAAGGAAACTGGAAACTGCTGAGAAAGGATTTTATAATGCGGGAACAGGATACTAACTTAATACCTTTATTTCACAGATGCAAGTTTTAGCATCCGGACTTTTAAAATTGTAAAATAAAAATGAAAAAAAATTGCA
>JBKJLT010000170.1:0-3280 GCA_046596765.1 Ferruginibacter sp.
GTTCCCTTATCAATGAACGGTAAAACAATTGTTGTTGATGGCACTGCAAGTTTAAAAGAAACTTCAGTTAAAATGCTGAAGCATTATGCCGAAGATGCAGGCAAGAGCAAAGAAGAAATAGATGCAATCAAAGAACCTAAGAAAGAAATTACCATGCAGGCAAAAGGTATCTTAGTAATATAAATTACCCGTAAAATATAAAAAAAGCCATCAAATCAATTTGATGGCTTTTTTTTGTGTAAGCTTATTATCTTGCTACCCTGGTCCAATCCTGAATTAAAGTAACGTCTGTAACGGTTTTAGTGCTTACCCTTACCTGGTCATTGGTTAATACAGTTATCTCTCCTGTTTTATAAATGGCTGTGCCATTACAGGCAGTGGCAAGAGATTGAATCGTAAAACCTCCATTGGGCCTCGAGCTTAAAGATTTCCAGGCTTCATCATTGGTACGGTAACAATAGCTGTTGTTTGCAAATGTCTTTACAAACGCACTGGCAATGGCCGGGGTAACAGTCACCACGGTTCCAACCTGCGCATTATTATCAGTTGTTGAACTGAGTATCCAACTTCCATTCAAAGAAAAAATGCCTCCCGAAGTATTGGTTGGTAAATTTTTAATGGTATCGCAGGCTGAGAATAAGAGAGCAATTCCTGCCAGCATGAATAATGTTATCTTTTTCATTTTTTATAAGGTTTAAAACTAATAAGTCATTAATTATGCCAAATATTAACTGTTAGACTGTTTTGTATAAATGATCGCTTGTATTTTTGTATTCTAAAAATAAAAAATGTTAGAACTGCCTGACATAGAATTGGTATCTGCACAGGTTCATGAATCATGGGTAAGGACAAAAAAATCTCTAGGTTTTGATAGCCGTAAAGCAGAAGATGGGGAAGAATTAATGGTACCGTACAGCCAATTATCTGAAAAAGCGAAAGACCTTGACCGGGCTACGGTAAAAGCAGTATATAACGCAATCCGGGAATCAGAAGGTCTGTAGTCATATTTTTTTTTAAGCAGGGGCTTCATTTTTACCAATTTTCCACTACCTTTGCCGCCCCAAATAGTTCTTTAGTAGATATTATTGACTTGGGAGTGTTCGCTAAATGGCGGCACGCTATCACCAAAAAAAGTAAAAAAATGGCAAAAGAGATCACCGCCTATGTCAAGCTCCAATGTAAAGGAGGACAGGCAAATCCGGCACCACCAATTGGACCTGCCTTAGGTTCTAAAGGTATCAACATCATGGAGTTCTGTAAACAATTCAATGGCAGAACCCAGGACAAACAGGGTAAAGTGCTTCCTGTATTAATCACCGTATTTGCTGATAAATCATTTGAATTTATCATTAAAACCCCACCCGCCGCTGTTCAGCTAATGGATGCTGCTAAACTTACAAGTGGCAGTAAAGAACCAAATCGTGTAAAAGTTGGAAAAGTTACCTGGGCTCAGGTAGAAGAAATAGCCAAAGATAAAATGGCCGATCTGAATGCTTTTACAATGAATAGCGCCATGAAAATGATCGCCGGTACAGCACGTAGTATGGGTTTAACAGTAGACGGTAAAGCCCCTTGGGAAAATTAATAATCAACCTAAAATTTGTAAAAAATGATTACGAAAAAAAGAAAAGTAGCAAATACTAAGGTTGATATTAATAAAGCATATTCCTTAAAGGAAGCTTCAACTTTAGTTAAAGAAATAAACACAACAAAATTCGATAGTTCTGTTGATCTGCATATCAAACTGGGTGTAGATCCTAAGAAAGCCGATCAGGCCATACGTGGTACAGTGTCATTACCTCACGGAACCGGCAAAACAAAACGTGTATTGGTTTTATGTACGCCAGATAAAGAAGCCGAAGCTACTGCAGCCGGTGCTGATTATGTTGGTCTGGATGAATTCATTACCAAAATTGAAGGCGGTTGGACAGATATTGATGTAATTGTAGCCACTCCATCGGTAATGCCGAAAATTGGTAAACTGGGTAAAGTTTTAGGTCCTCGTAACCTGATGCCGAATCCTAAAACAGGTACAGTTACCAACGATGTTGCAGGTGCCATCAATGATTTAAAAGGTGGTAAAATTGCTTTTAAGGTAGATAAAGTGGGTATTATCCACGCTTCTATCGGCCGGGTAAGTTTCGCTCCTGAAAAGATCGCTGAAAACAGCCAGGAGCTTATTAATGCTGTGGTTAAATTAAAACCATCTTCAAGTAAGGGAACTTACCTGAGAGGTGTTAGTATGGCCAGCACAATGAGCCCAGGTATTTCAATTGACACAAAATCTGTTCAAAACTAAAGCCCCACCTAACCTCCCCAAAGGGGAGGAACTACCGGAGCGATTTAAAATAATTGATATGACAAAGCAGGAAAAAAATGAAGTGATTGAGGTGCTGAAAGGCAAGTTTACTCAATACAACAACTTCTACATAACCGATACAGAAAGCTTAACAGTAGCACAGGTTGGCAAATTGCGTAACCATTGCTTTGATAAGCAGGTTGAAATGAAAGTGGCTAAGAACACTCTTATCCGCAAAGCATTAGAAAGCTTAGATGCTGAAAAATACAGCGGCGTTTTTGATTCACTGCATCAGGTAACAGCCCTGATGTTCAGCGAAAATCCAAAAGAACCTGCCATGATTATCAGCAGTTTCCGTAAGGAAAATAACAACGAAAAGCCTTTACTGAAAGCAGCTTTTATTAACGGAGATGTTTTTGTTGGTAACGATCAGTTGAAAGCATTAACCCAGATCAAAACCAAGAATGAATTGATTGGTGAAGTGATTGGATTATTGCAGGCACCAATACAACGTGTATTGGGCGCTTTACAAAATAAAGATGCAGCAAAAGAAGTAGTAGCTGAAGAAGCTGCAGCACCGGTTGCAGAAGTTGTAGCAGAGGCACCAGTTGCTGAAGCTTCTCCGGAAGTAGAAGCTCCGGCTGTGGAAGCAGCTCCGGTTGCAGAAGCACCGGCTACAGAAACTCCAGCAGCAGAAGCAGCACCTGAAGCACCGGCCGCTGATAAAGCAAAAGGCGAAGATGAAACGCCACAGGCTTAATTTAAACCTGTAACAATTTAAAATTAGCATATTAGCACATCAGCTAATTAGCTCATTGATAAAACAACAATTTTTTAAAAACTCTCCGTCGGATCCTTTAAGGGTGTGAAGCCGGAAAAAAAACAAACATTATGGCAGACGTAAAAGCATTAGCTGAAAACTTAGTAGGCTTAACAGTAAAAGAAGTACAGGAATTAGCAGAATTCTTAAAATCAGAGTAT
>JBKJLT010000177.1:0-2529 GCA_046596765.1 Ferruginibacter sp.
TTTACAGTATCGGCTGAAGAAGTGTTTGTTTCTGCATTTGTATTTTCCCTGCCGCCTTTAATCATTGCAAAAGAAGCCATCAACATTAAAATGGCAAATAAAACCATCGTAGCCAAATCGTGTTTTACCTGATAGCTTCCAATACTGAACAGCGTATCCGGTATGCGGGGCATAATTAATTTACGTGTTATAAAAACGGTGGTAACAGAAGTTAATCCAAACAGTAAAGCAGTTTTAATGCTTACCAAACCCTTTCGGTAGTTATTAAAAGCCCCAACCAATGCAGTACTACCAACAACAAACAAAGAATAAGAAGTTGCCAGTACCGGATTAAATGCAAATACATAAACCAGTATAGGCACCATTAATATAGAGCCACCGCTGCCAATTAAGCCCAGAGAAATACCAACAAGCGCTGCAAGAAAATACCCGATAATCTCCATATAGTTTTATTAAAGAGCAAAGATGACTATAATAAAATAAAAAGACTGTTACAAAAGTTGCATTGTAAAGTAAGCTAAATATCATTTTTAAAGCTGCATAAACTTTTTCTTTGTTGAGTGCTGAAGCTGACGTAATTAAAAGAGCTAACGGCTTTAATAGAAATGCAGAATTGATGGCTTTGGCAAGAGGCTTCTTCTAATCAACACTTTTTTTTCGAAGTATTTTATAAATTTTGATAGCGCTCATCAACAAAGCAATAAATAAAATTAATCCTGCCAGGCCCCAAACAAGGCTCATGCTTTGTTTTACTACTGCCAGCATAACAATGGCAATTAAAAAAATGGTTGCTACTTCATTCCAGATGCGGAGTTGTTGAGAACTGTATTTGAATATTCCGCGTAGTTCATCTTTATAAATTTTATGCAGAGAAAAATGATAGACATAAAGGAAAATAACAAAGATTAATTTTATCAATAACCACTGGCCGGCCGGGTAAAAAAGTAATTTATCCCACCCGCCATTTATCATCACAGTTGTACCGAGTATTAACGTAATAATTGCCGATGGCCATGCAATGCCATTCCATAACCGCTTCATCATAATGCCAAACTGCAGGCGCAGCGCATCTTTTACAGCTTCTGGTTTATCTGCCGCTTCGGTATTGTAAATAAATAAACGGGGCATATAAAATAATGCCGCAAACCAGGTTACAATAAAAATAATGTGAAGCGCTTTTAAATATAGATACATAACGATGCTAAGCTAATACCATTTTTTTACTTCCTGCTACACATTCGTTTGCCCATTTTGCAATAGCTGAAACCCAAAGCGGATGTACGTTCAGGCACGGAATGGTGTGATAAGATTCTCCACCTGCATCCATAAATGACTCCTTTCCTCTTTCTTCAATCTCCTCCAGTGTTTCCAGGCAATCACTTACAAAAGCCGGGCAAATAACAAGCAGTTTTTTTATTCCCTGGCCCGGCATTTCTTCCAAACGGATATCAGTAAATGGTTGCAACCAGCCTTTACCCAACCGCGACTGAAAAGATATGCTGTGTTTATCTGCAGGAATATGAAGTTGCGAGGTAATAAGTTTTGTTGTGGTAAAGCATTGGTGCCTGTAACAGGTTTCATGCGCAGCCGATGGCGTATCGCAACAATTATCTACCTGTAAACAATGACAACCGGTTGTATCACTTTTTTTTATGTGCCGCTGCGGAACACCATGATAGCTAAATAAAATATGATCGTACTCCTTCTCAAGATGAGGCCTTATATTTTCTGCCATGGCATTTATGTATTCCGGCTGATTATAATAAGGTTTTATGGTGGTTAATGTAAAAGTATAGCCAGCTTTGGCATGTTCTGCTTTCATATGCTCAACCGCAGTTTCGTAACTGCTCATGGCGTAATGCGGATATAATGGAAACAGAATCACTTCTTCTATATCTTCAACCTGCTGTAACAAAGTTTGATAGGCTGCTTTGGGTGAAGGGTTGCCATAACGCATAGCCACAGTTACAGGAAAATCTAATTGTTGCTGAACGGCCGCTTGCAATTGCCTGGTTAATTCAACTAATGGTGAGCCTTCCTTCCACCAGATGGAGCGGTATGCTTCAGCACTTTTAGGCGCCCTAAAGGGAACGATAATACCCCTTACCAATAACAAACGCAATAAATAAGGAACGTCAATAACCCGTCCGTCCATTAAAAACTCGTTGAGATATTTTCTAACATCTTTTACTTCGGTGGAATCGGGCGAACCCAGATTCATTAAAATAACTCCCTTTTTTGCAGACATATATTTCCTTAATAAATGCAAATGTAACTCCAAGCCTTTCAAAAAATAAATACTGTTAGTCACGGCAATGTCAGAATACTGCCCGGAAAATTAAAGCGCTTATAAAATGACAATACAATGACCCGGAGATTCCATAAAAAAATAGATTGCAGATTACTTTTGTAAGTACAAATGAAAGGTGAGCTTATGGTACCCTCAGGGTCAGCGGATATATCAAAATTCTTCATTGCGGGAGTTAATTATAAAACATCAGATGCGTCTGTTAGAGGAATGTATGCCAT
>JBKJLT010000224.1:0-12627 GCA_046596765.1 Ferruginibacter sp.
GTAACATTTGATGATAATTTTATAACAGAACCCTGGTAATTAGGCAATATTTTTGCAACCGGAATAAAAATACATGCATTTAACCCAATAACTAAATTTATAACCTGCAGGAAACATGGCATGGATGTTGCCTTACCCGGTTAAACAAAAAAATCAATAAAATGACAAAAACTAAATTATTAATTGCAGCCGCCATCGTATCTGTTGGATTTACAGCTTGCAATACCGAAAACAAAGAAGCAAAGCAGTCTCAGGAAACATTAACTGTGTATGTTGATTCTGTTGAAAATGCAACACCTGTATTTACTACTGAAAACTGGACAGCCATTAATAATGGTTATCAGGAAAGAGTAGCAATTGCTGAAAAGAACATGGAAGCCCTTAATGCCGAAGAAAAAGCTAAGGCCGAAGCAAGCAAAGCAAAATACGAAGCTTTAAAAGCCAAATATGAATTGGCTATTAAAGAACAGGAATTAAAAGCAGCAATGTTGCCGGCAAATACCAATACTGCCCCAAATTTCAGGAGAGTATTAAGAGACCGTTTATTTGGCGAAGGAAAAATTGGTGATGATATGAAGTTTGCATTTGTTACCGGTGATAATATTCTCGGTGTTTATAAAAACTTTGTAGATGTGGTAAGCGATAATAGAAATAATTATACCAGGGAAGACTGGGACGAAATCAATGTTCTTTATGAAGCATTGGATACCCGTAAAAATGCTGTTGAAAAAGATTTGAAAACAGCAGATAATTTAAAGATTGCTGGTTTAAAAATCAGGTATGCAGCTATTAATGCAACCAATAGGGGTGGTACCAAAGTGAAAGAGAATGCCGACGCAAAACAATAAGCATGTAGAATTATAATTTGGAAAAGAAAAAGAACGTTTCAGGTAGCTGAAGCGTTTTTTTTTGAGAAAATTTCAGCAATAGTCATTGAGTTTGCTTTAATTTAGCAATTAATAACAATAAAGTCTTTAAGCACATGCATACAAATTTAAATGAGCTAACGCCAACTGCATTGTGGCAAAATTTTGCTGCACTAAATGCCATACCCAGGGCGTCAAAAAAGGAAGAGGCTGTTATACAGTTTATGATGGATTTTGGAAACAGGCTCAATCTGCCCACAACTAGGGACGATATTGGCAATGTTATCATTAAAAAGCCGGCAACAGCAGGCATGGAAAATAAACAAACCGTTTGTTTGCAGAGCCATCTGGATATGGTGCATCAAAAAAATGCGGACACCGATTTTGATTTTGCCACCCAGGGCATAATTATGATTGTGGAAGATGATTGGGTAAAAGCAAAAGGAACCACATTGGGGGCGGATAATGGGATAGGCGTGGCTTCCATCATGAGCATTCTTGCTTCCACAGATATTGCGCATCCGGCCATAGAAGCGCTTTTTACCATTGATGAAGAAACCGGTATGACGGGTGCCCTTGGTTTAAAAGGCGGGTTATTAGATGCAGAAATCTTATTGAATTTAGATACGGAAGATGATGATGAATTAACCATTGGCTGCGCCGGTGGTATTGATGTAAGCATTGGCGGAAATTACAAAACAGAAAAAGTTAATCCTGATTCTATGGGTTTTAGAATAACAGTAAAAGGACTAACAGGCGGCCACTCTGGTATGGATATTTACAAAGGCAGGGGCAACGCCAATAAATTAATAGCCCGTGTTTTACTAAGTGCTGCCGAAAAATTTGAACTCAGGATAAATACAATTGATGGAGGCGGATTACGAAATGCCATACCACGGGAGGCATTTGCACAGGTAGCCGTACATGCTGGTGAGAGCGAAGATTTTACTGCCCTCGTAAATCAGGAAGCAGCAATTATTAAAAACGAATATCAAAGTACTGATCCGAATGTAAGCATCAGTATGGAAACAATTGTTACCCCCGAAACGGTGCTGGATACAGCATTTCAATATAATTTATTAAGAACCATTGCTGCCTGCCCTAATGGTATTTACCGGATGAGCCCTGCTATAAACGGATTGGTGCAAACATCCAATAACCTGGCAAGGGTACTGGTAAAAGATGGAGAACTTGCCATCCTCTGCTTAACCCGCAGTTCGGTTGATAGTGAGAAAATGGACCTTGCAAAAACCATCTGTTATAATTTTGAACTGGCAGGCGCTACGCCATCTTTTGGTGGCTCGTATCCCGGCTGGGCGCCTAAACCCGAAGCGCCCATTGTAAAACTAATGAGCGATCTGTATAAAGAATTGTTTAATGCCGATGCCCACGTTAATGCTGTTCATGCCGGATTGGAATGTGGTATACTGGGCACCAATTATCCCGATATGCAAATGATATCATTTGGCCCCAACATCCGTGGGGCACACTCGCCCGATGAAAAAGTACAGATAAGCTCGGTACAAAAGTACTGGCCATATTTATTGGAAACTTTAAAAAGGATACCAGAAAAAAACTAAGAGCATCCGTTGTAAGAATGTAAATATGCTAAAGAGGTATATTGCTTTCTTTACTGCTATAACTTAGTTGATAAAACTGCTATGGCTTGTTGATTTCATTTTACATAACTAAACTGGTTTTATGAAAAAGGTAATTATTTCGCTTGACGGGCAGCACTTTCCCAAGGGTGCGCTCAAATTTATAAAGAGCATCAATTTAGAAAATAAGATATTGTTAGCCGGCATCTTTCTCAGCCCGGTAGACTATTCAAAATTACTTGCGTACACGGGTTTGGAGGGCATTGCCATTATGCCCGAATGGCTGGTGAAAAATGATGATGATGTACTGGTAAATAAAAATATCAGTTTATTTAAAGAAACCTGTATAGCCGAAGGCATTGAATTCAGGATACACAAGGATACTGACCTGATGGCAATATCTTCCCTTATTGAAGAAACCCGTTTTGCCGATGTTTTGCTTATCAGCAGCGATTTGTTTTACGCAAACGTATCAAAACAACAACCTAATTTTTACCTGGAAGAAGTTTTAAAAAGAGCAGAATGCCCTGTAATGCTGATTCCCGAAAATTATGAAGAACCCGACCAGGTTGTGCTGGCTTACGATGACAATGAATCAACCATATTTGCCATTAAGCAGTTTGCCTATCTTTTTCCCGAACTCGCTAAAAAAGAAACCGTTTTATTGTCCATCATTCAGCACGAAGATGAAATGCCGGAATATAGTTTGGTTACCGAACTGGTGTCCAGGCATTACCCAAATTTGAAACTGCAATCACTGCACCTGAAACAGAAAAAAGATTTTTCAGTATGGCTTTCTAACAAACCAAACAGTATTGTGGTAATGGGAGCATTCGCCAGGTCGGCGTTATCTCAATTGTTTAAAAAGAGTTTTGCAACCGATGTTATTCACGATATAAAAATGCCGCTTTTTATATCTCATAAATAAAATATTATCCGGTTCTTTCCTGATATCATTTTCTTCTGATTTCTATCTAACCAAAAACAGCTAAGTTTGATTAGAATTGATTCGTTATGACAAAACCTGAAATAAAATTTCTCGACGGCCCTCAAAGCCGGTGGAAGGACTTTAAGTTTACCGTAAGTGTGTTATTAGAATTTATTAAAGGATTTCGTACCCTGCATTTTGTTGGGCCCTGCGTTACTGTTTTCGGATCTGCCCGTTTTAAAGAAGGGCATCCCAATTATGAAATGGCACGTGCGTTGTCGGGTAAAATTGCTCAAATGGGCTTTACTATTATGACAGGTGGTGGCCCCGGCATTATGGAAGCGGCTAACCGTGGCGCAAGAGAAGCAGGCGGCAGGAGTGTGGGTTGTAATATTGAGCTGCCGCACGAACAAAATCATAATCCCTACATGGATATATGGGTGAACTTCAAATATTTTTTTGTACGCAAAACATTACTCTCTAAATATTCTTACGCATTTGTGGTTATGCCTGGCGGCTTTGGCACGCTGGATGAATTTTTTGAAGCCATGACGCTTATACAAACAAAAATGGTGAGCGATTTTCCGGTGGTTATAATGGGCAAGGAATTTCATAAGAACATCATTGCACATATTGACCTGATGAAAACAGCAGGTACCATTTCTCCGGACGATTCAAAATTATTTTTCTTTACTGATGATGTTGATGAAGCAGTAGCTTATATACAAAACAATACCATCAAAAAATATAATCTTCAACCAAAAAAAAGAATAAAAGCGTTTGCATGGTTATTTGAGAAAAAAATAAATAGGGTGAAGGATTAGTGCTTTTGCTGGTGGAAGTGCTTAAACAGTAAAAATTAATTAAGCGTTAGCTGTTCTGAAATCTCGTCCATCTGGATACCACTATGGCTTTCTTCGTAAACACATTCCATGTTTTTAATTAAAAGTATTTGCGGCGATTGGTGGGCTACAGCAAAATCTTCGGCTATCTGGTCAGAGATTGACCTGTGTTTCAGTAAATCAAGATAATAAAAATCGCCGGATGCAGGCTGCTCATTTCTTTCTAAACGGCTTTTGGCCATGGTACTTATAGAGCAACGGGTGCTATGTTTAAAAATAACCTGAGGCCTGGTTTTAGAAATCTCTTTTATATCAGCAAGTTGCTGAATATTGTTTAAATCAATCCAATTCATCAATTAATAAATATAACAGATTAATGAATGATACCTTCAGCCATTGGGCAAGTTCCTTTGCGGCTTGAGGTACAACTGCTCACAAAGGCGGTAAATGCGATGAGCACAATAATAATTAAAGATAATTTTTTCATTGTATTCTTTTATGGTTAAAGTTTTATAGTTTATAAAATATCTTTTTACAAAGATAATTTACCAAACTTAAACGAAGAAATAGTATTTATTATTACATTGTGCCACTAAATAAACTCAAAAAAAGCAACATCAAACTCAAAATCAATATTTTAATCTCAAATTAAACACTACTTAAATGTTAAATTTAATCCGTCCTATTGCTTTTATCGATCTTGAAACTACCGGCGTAAGCCTCTCAAACGACCGCATTGTAGAAATAGCCATCATTAAGATTTCACCGGATGGAAGCCGCCAGGTAAAACGAAAACTGATCAATCCGCAAATGGCCATCCCCAAAGAATCGACCGATATACATGGAATTACTGATGAAATGGTAAAGGATGCGCCTACATTTAAACAGGCAGGCAACGAAATAAAAATGTTTATGGAGCATTGCGATCTGGGAGGCTACAACAGCAACCGTTTTGATATTCCGATATTGATGGAGGAATTTTTACGGGCCGGTATGGATGTGGATTTAAGCACCCGCAAAATGATTGACGTGCAGCATATATTTTATACCATGGAACCACGTACATTAACTGCCGCCTATAAATTCTTTTGCCAAAAAGAACTGGTTGATGCACACAGTGCAGAAGCAGATGTGGATGCAACTATTGAGGTATTGATGGCACAGTTAAGCCGCTACAAAAACCTGGGCGATTCGGTTGAATCTATTTTAAGTGTTATTGGCGAAGACAAGATTGTTGATTATGCACGCCGCTTTTGTTTTAACGACAAAGGAGTTGAAATATTTAATTTTGGAAAACATAAGGGCAGGCCGGTAAAGGATGTTTTAAAGGCCGAGCCGCAGTATTACGACTGGATGATGCGGGGCGATTTTCCTTTACATACCAAACAGAAACTGACCGAAATACTAAACAGTACGCTGTTAAAAAATAATTAAATAGCCAGTGTAGAAAATATGTTGATAAGGCATTCCGGTATTTAATGTAAATTTGGTTTTGCCCCAGGCACGCATATTGGAAAAATTAGTCATTATACCAACTTTTAACGAAAAAGAGAACATCGAAAAAATTATCGATGCAGTTATTGGTTTGCAGCAACAATACCATGTACTTATTATTGACGATAACTCACCCGACGGCACTGCGGCAATTATTAAATCATTATTACCAAAATATGCCGAGCAGTTATTTTTAGAAGAACGCACCGGAAAATTAGGTTTGGGTACTGCATATATTTATGGTTTTAAATGGGCCATTGAAAAAGGGTATCAGTTTATTTTTGAAATGGATGCCGATTTTTCGCACAACCCAAACGACCTGGAAAGATTATATGCTGCCTGTAAAAATGGAGCCGGTGTAGCAGTAGGTTCACGCTATGTAAAAGGAGGGGCGGTTGCCAACTGGCCTGCAGACCGCATCATACTTTCAAAAGGAGCATCGCTTTATACCCGAATTATTACCTGGATGCCGGTAAAAGATCCTACTGCCGGTTTTGTATGTTACCGCAAAGAAGTGCTGGAGGCTATAAACCTTGATGGGATTGAGTTTGTGGGCTATGCTTTTCAGATTGAAATGAAATTTGCCGCCTGGAAACTGGGCTTTAAAATTGTGGAAGTTCCCATTACTTTTATTGATCGTGAACTGGGTGCCAGTAAAATGAATAAAGGCATTATTAAAGAGGGTGTTTTGGGTGTACTTAAACTACGCTGGCACAGTCTTTTTAAAAATTACCGTAAACGGGTTACCAATACCGATTTTAATAACAAAGTAACTTTTGCTGAGAAAAATGTTGCTTTAGAAGGTAAATAATCTCCCCGTTTTTTCTTTACATAAAAAATATTTCTGCCGCTGTTATGCAATGTTTTTTAAAACTGCATCTGTATAATTAAATACTGATTATGCAGAAACTCCAACTCTCCATTCCCGAACCATGCCACGAAAACTGGCAAAACATGACGCCAACAGACCAGGGCCGATTTTGCAATGCCTGTGCAAAAGAAGTAATTGATTTTAGTACCATGACTGACATACAGGTGCTGAACTATTTTACCAATATAACACATGAAAAAGTTTGCGGCAGGGCATTACCCGAGCAGCTTGAGAGAACCATCAGCCGGCCTGAGCAACCAAAGAAAAGATTGTTTTGGTACTGGAATTATGTGGTGATGTTTTTTATGATTTTTACGAAGGGAAATATGGCAAAGGCACAAGGCGGTATAAAGCCGGTTACTGAAATGAATCCGGTTAATAACTTAGACGTAAGAGGAGAGATTATGAAACGGGAGAAAAGCCGTGCAATTAATGGTAAAGTAACAGATGCAAATGGAAACCCTGTTTCATTTGCATCAATAAAAATAAAAGGTACAAATGGCGGAGTTTCAGCAGATGCCAATGGCAAGTATTCGTTAAGAATAAGAGTTGGTGCAATTCTTGAAATTGCTGGCGCAAGTTTCAAAACTGTTGAAGTACCTGTTGGTACACTGACTTTAGTGGATATTGTTATGGAAAGTTCTGGTATGCCTGTAAAAGAAGTTGTAGTTACTGTTGGAGGAGCAATAAGACGTACGGCAAGATGTGGAACAAGTAGCGTTAAAACAAGTGTTGTAAATCCAATAATGGTTTTTGAAGTTAAGGAAGATAATAACGGATTGCCAATAGACAAAGCTGTAATAACCATAACCAAAAAGGGAAATTTAAAATCAGATACGGCAATTAATGAAGAAAAAGGCTTCTACAAATACAATGAAATTATTGAAGGAGAAAATTATTTTATAAAAGTAGAATCGGCTGGCTATGAAACTAATGAATTTACAATTGATGCAACAGATTTTAAAGACAGAAAAAAAGAGTGGGAGGTTTTATTGAGAAAGCAAAAGGTTGTAGATGGTGGGGCAAGAGAGACCACAATTAATAAAGCTTTGGCTGGTGCAGTTACGGGTGCATCTGTAAGATCAAAGGCAGAAGCAAGATTAGGGACCCCTACAACAGTAAGGATGGGAGGGATAAGTGCTCTGAAAATAGGAAATGAACCTCTTTATGTTGTTGATGGAACCATAATGCCCCAAAAAAATGATATAAATCCCGATGATATTGACGATATAACTGTATTACAAGGCCCTGCTGCCACAGCATTATTTGGCCCGGATGGCGCAAATGGAGCAATTGTAATTACTACCAGGAAGGCTAAAGAAAAAAAGCTGGATACTGTTACAGTAAATGCTCAGTATGGACATGGTTGCAGAGGAAGGAGGCTTGGAGCTACGTCAGTTTACAGCATAACAGGCATAAGTTATCTTGCAGATACAAAAGCCCGTATAATGACGGTACTTACCGATTCGCTTAAAGTTTATCCAAACCCTGTAATGCAAAACAGTTCTTTTTCTATTGCTTTAAAATTGAAGGATGCAGGCGAATACCAGCTTAAAATTAGCGATGCATCTGGAAGGGTTGTTTTTCAAAAGCAGTTTATCACAACTGCAAAAAAACATACTGAAACAGTGCAGCAGCAAAACTGGGCAGCGGGTATTTATTATTTACGGGTTTTAAACAAAAACAAATTAATAAGCAATACGAGTTTCATTCTTGAATAGTGATGGTTGTTTATTAGCCGGTCAAGTTTGCTGCCTAAAATTTTTAAACAATTGAAAGGAGCAACTGGCCGGTTTTTCTTTTCTGACCACTATGCTGGTTCCTGCTTTTAGAATATTCCAATATCAAACAGATGCTAAATAATTGAAGTGTTCATAGTGGCCTGACAAGTAAAGGTGTCTGGCCATTATTGCAGTATTAGGATATAAAACAGAATTTAAAATTGTACTCTGCTTAGTGGCCTGACAAGTAAAGGTGTCTGGCCACTACATACACCCTTTCATTATTGCAGTATTAGGATATAAAACAGAATTTAAAAATTGTACTCTGCTTAGTGGCCTGACACCTGAGCCCGACACCTACTTAAATGCCGGATGAAACTGGTGCAAGGTATCTCTCAAATACTCCCTGTCTAAGTGCGTATAAATTTCGGTGGTGGTAATACTTTCATGACCAAGCATTTCCTGCACGGCTCTTAAATCGGCACCGCCCTCTACCAAATGTGTAGCAAATGAATGCCTGAAAGTATGTGGCGAAATATTTTTTTCAATGCCTGCTTTTTTTGCCAGCCCTTTCAGCATAATAAAGATCATTACACGGGTAAGCTTGCTTCCACGGCGGTTTAAAAAAACAAAATCTTCCTGCCCCGGTTTTATGTTAATGTGAATGCGAATGTTTTTTTTATAAATGTTGATGTACTTGATGGCATCGCTGCCAATGGGCACCAGCCGCTCTTTATCGCCCTTGCCAATTACCCGTACAAAACCAATATCAAGGTGCAGGCAACTTATACGCAGGTTCACCAGCTCACTCACACGTAATCCGCAACTGTACAGGGTTTCCAGTATGGCTTTGTTGCGGCCGCCTTCGGGTTTACTAAGGTCTATCTGTGCAATAATGCTTTCAATTTCATCAAAACTCAGCGTGTCGGGCAGTAATCTTTTTTGTTTGGGCGTTTCTAATAAGGCTGTCGGGTTAACGGTTACAACCTGCTCCATGTAGCAGTAAGCATAAAAACTTCTTAAGCCCGAAATAATTCTTGATTGTGAAGCAACCGTCATGCCCAACTCAGCAATCCATTGAACAAATTTTTCAAGATGTTTTAATTCCAGTTCCTGTGGGGTTATTAATTTTTTGGTGGCCTGCAGGTAATCTGTAAGCTTATCAATATCACGCAGGTAAGCTTCCACGGAGTTATTGGCCAGCGATTTTTCCAATTGCAGCCAGGCTTTAAATCCTTTTTTGTAAGGTTCCCACATAATGATAAAACTGTTTTATTACCAGATAGCTGAATAAAGTTAATTATACGCTATTTTCGCTGCGTAAATTTCGCTAATAGTTATCAATAAACAATATGGAGGCAGTTAATCTACGTTCGTTCAGGAAAAAAGTGAAGCTCAATAAAAAAACCTTCAGAAGTTTTTTGAATAAAATTTTAAAAACCCAGCCTCGTGGTTTGGATAAATTAACTGCAGCACTTGAACCTGAAGTATGGAAAGAAATTGATTGCCTTACCTGCGCAAACTGCTGCAAAACAATGACGCCAACATACACCAAGGCTGACATAAAAAGAATTTCAGCACACTTTGGCGAAACGCCGCAGCAGTTCAGTGATAAATGGTTGATTTATGAGAAAAAAGAAAAGGACTGGCAAAACAAAAAGCAGCCCTGTCAGTTTTTGAATTTAACCGATAATAAATGTTCTATCTACGAGATTCGTCCACTTGACTGTTCGGGTTTTCCGCATCTGCCCAGGAAACGGATGATTGATTACATGCATGTACATAAGCAGAATATTGAGTATTGCCCGGCAACTTATAAATTAGTGGAGAAAATGCAGGCACATTTTAATGGATAATTTTTTAATTGATAATGGATAATAATTCCAGGTTTAAATGCTCTTCAAATTACCAGGCACCCAATTATCCCTGTCTCGCCGAGGGGCAGCATTATAAATATACGTCTTCAATAAAAAAATACTCCACCGGTTCATCTTTTAAAATTGTTATAGCAAGAACATTAAACTGAACCCTTTTCCATTGCGGCTGTTGATACAAATATTCTTCCGCCGCATTCATCAGGTTTTGTATTTTCTTTTTATCAACATTATCCTCGGGGTGGCCAAACTTTTTGGTTCGCCGGGTTTTAACTTCTACAAAATGCAGGATGGTATTTTTTTCAGCAATAATATCCACTTCCCAGCGGGAGTGCCGCCAGTTACTATGCAGGATCTTGTACCCTTTTTCTATCAGATGTGCTGCTGCCAAAGCCTCGCCGGTATTGCCTGTAATATTATGCTCTGCCATATTTCAAAGATAATGCATCAAGAGTGAGTCACCCCAAAAGGGTGGCTCACTCCGGCAAATTAACAGTATGAGGACAACTGCTTTTATAAAATGCCTGTTGAAAAACTAATATTGCTTATTTTTGCTTCAAAGCATACTTAAAATGAATAAACAAAACAGAAACTCTGTAGCCTTAGCTGTAATGTTAATAGTTATTGCAGCTATTTCAAGATTAATTCCTCATCCACCAAATTTTGCGCCTATAGCCTCTTTGGCGATTTTTGGAGGTTCTGTAATTTCAAATAAGAGATACGCCCTTGTTTTACCATTGGGAGCCTTATTACTTAGTGATATTTTATTTGAATTATTTACCAGCACACAGGGTTTTTATGATATAAGCCAAACTTTTGTTTATGGTGCTTTTATCCTGATTACATTTCTTGCTACCAGAATCAAGACTCCAAATACAAAAAATATACTGGCTGCCTGCCTGTGGGGTGGAGCCATATTTTTTATTCTTTCTAATTTTGGTGTTTGGGCTACCGGAGTATATTACCCAAAATCATTTGATGGTTTGATAGCATGTTATGCAGCTGCTATTCCTTTTTATAAAAATGAATTCTTTGGCAACATGTTGCTGAATACTTTTATGAGCGACTTTTTTTACACCGCCTTATTATTCGGGTCGTATTACTTTATACAGAAACTTTCTTTCAGCAAAAAAGCTGTTGCTTAATTTATAAAGATATTTTTTTGAGAAACATCTGCATATCCGGCAGGTGTTTTTTTATGCAGTTAATTTCACGCTGAGGGAGCAGAGCATCGGAGTCCGCTGAGTTCTCTGTTTTCTCTGCTTCTTTGCGGCCTCTGCGTGAAACCTTATAATATCTTCTACAACGAAGCCTGGGCTTCTTCGTAACCTTCATCAATAGCCAAACCTTTTCCATCTGCAGCGGTTGTAGCCAGTTCATCGCAACGGTTATTAAAAGGGTTATCGGCATGGCCTTTTACCCATTTTAATTTTACTTTTATTTTTTGGGAGAGATGATAGTAGCGGGTCCAGAGATCTTTATTTTTTTTGCCGCCTTTAAAATTGGTTTTCATCCAGTTCTTCAGCCAGCCTTCTTCAATGGCTTTAACTACGTATTGACTGTCGCTGTAAACAACCACCGGCAATTCTTTTTTAGTAATGGTTTCCAGCCCGGTAATGACGGCTAATAATTCCATACGGTTATTGGTAGTATGCCTGAACCCTTTTGAAATTTCCTTGCGGTGATTATTATACATCAATATCACGCCAAACCCACCAGGGCCGGGGTTACCACGGGATGATCCATCAGTATAAATATGTATTGTGCCCAAACTTAAAATTATTGAGCACAAGATAAGTTTTGAGCAATGGAAGAAAAAATAAGTTTGTTTCCGGGTTCAGTTTATCTACTGAGTGCTGTTTGTTAGCTTGCTTTATTAACTGGCGTTGGCCAGAAAAATGTGCAGGCTTTCGTCATCACTTCGTTTTGCCCAGTTGATGATAGTTTCGCCGGATATTTCTTCATAAACATCCATAGTTGCTTTATTGGCTGTTAAGGATTTTACCGGTACCAACATCAGGTAGTAAGGCTCAATATACTCGGGGTGATGATCCATGGTGAAACCCTGAACCTGCAGGTATTGATATCCTTTTTCCTTTAATTGATTTAATGCATCCAGTGTGAGGGTGCCGTGATTGTCGAAATTTTTCTTCATTTCATTTGTCATGATGTGCTGTTTACTGAATAACAAATTCTGAATAAGAATGTTCAAGGTTTTTACACATGGCTAATTGAAGCCAGAGAAGTTGAAGTGTTGTTGAAGGGTAGATTGTGGAGGAATGATTTGCAAACCGCACTAAGGCAATATTCAACAAAAATAAAAGGAACCAGTAGCACTGATTCCTTTTCCTTATATAAAAATTAAACAAAAACTACGTTATTTTTTCGGCATCAACACCGCATCAATTACGTGTACCACACCATTTGATCCTG
>JBKJLT010000472.1:0-5583 GCA_046596765.1 Ferruginibacter sp.
TTTAATGGAAAAAATATTCCGGTTACATTTATTAAGCATGAACAATTACTGCAAGGCGGAAAACTTATCATCAATGTATATAAATAAAGAAAAGGTTTATTCATTTCTAAAACCAACCATTCTTTTTATTTTTTTACCATTTTTTTTACCGGCACAAACCATTTCAAGGCTTGTGCCTAAAAAAGGTTTATTTGTAACAACAAATAACCTGACATGGATAAGTGGTTCTGAAATTAATTTTCTTACTCCTCAACGAAACAATCATCATTATTATTTTACCTGGTGGGAACAGGATGTGGATTCAACTAAATTGGAAAAAGATGTGTTATTGATTGGAAGTGAAAACACTGCTGTGAACGGAACTTACGATCTTGAAAAAATTAAAAACACTACCAAAATATTTATTGATTGTAAATGGAATTTAAAAGAACAGGCTGTTACAGATATTGTGTACGCAAAAATATGGCTGCCGTTTTTAAACGAAGCAACATGGAGCAGCAATAATGAGAAAGGCATAAAAAATCTTCCGGATTTTTATGATACATTACTTGTTGCCACAACCCTATTTGGAACATTTAAATTCCAATCCTCTCATCCGTTTAAAATAAAAGTGAATGCAAATTCAAATCCCGGAGCAAAGGATTATACACAACGATCCCAGTATTTGATTTTATACGATGAAAATATTCCTGTAACTCAACTCACCGGGTTGCATCGTTCATTTTTTATAGAAGAAGTGCAAACTGCCTCTGCCGTACAAAAAACTTCTATCACAAAAAAAATAGACTTAGAAAAAGTAAATGATGCCTGGAAGCATCCTGCAAAACAAAATCCATTATTGCCACAGCCCAAATCAATTGAGTTAACTGAAAAGCAGTACATCCTTCCTCATGTAAAACCAGCAGTTGTTTCAGATGTAGCAAATCAATACAGAAACATCTTACAACTTCAATGGCAAATTGGCAACAACTTTTATCCAAACATCATCACACAACGAAATAATCAGTTAGCTGATGAAGGTTACACTATTAACATCAAAGAAAAGATCATCAACATTCAACACAAAACCAAACCAGGCTTGCAACATGCACTGCTTACATTGGTGCAGTTAACAAAAAATGAAAATGGAAAGCTCGTAATACCACTGGGAAATATTAAAGACGAGCCTTCTGTTGCGTGGCGTGGGATTCACATGTTTACGGGCCCAACAAGCTGGCAACTGCATAAGCAGATGTATGATCGTATTTTGTTACCGTTGAAGATGAACAAAGTGGTATTGCAATGTGAACAGGCAGAATGGAAACACTTTCCGGAGATTCACAATTCAATTTCGGTTCCTTTAAAAGATTTAAAAGCGGAGTTTGATTATTTAAGAAAGAATAATACAGAACCCATTCCATTAATACAAAGCATAGGACATATGGAATGGTTTTTCAAACCAAAGAAAAATCGTTTCATGGCTGTTAATCCGCAATATCCTTACACATTAAATCCTGATTTACCACAGGCAAAGGAAGCCGTTAAAAAATTATGGGATGAAGCATTTGCATTGCTTAAACCAACAACCATTCATATTGGCTTTGATGAAATTGGTATGATTGGTTTTAATATACCACGGGAAAAAGAAATTGATTTTTTTAAAACACAAATTAGTTTTCTCAGCAACTATGCCAATACAAAAAAAGCAAAGCTGATGATTTGGGGCGATATGGGTTTGGCACCGGGTGAAGGTCCCGATGCATTGAATGGTGTTACCAAACAACGTGCTGCTACCATCAGAAGCTTTATTCCCGCAGGAACTTATATTGGCGACTGGCATTATCTCAACAATCCAGATCCATCTGTTTACAAAATCAATTTGCAGATTTGGAAACAAAACAATAATCTTCCATTGGCATCTCCGTGGTTGTGGCCTAACAATGTTAGAGGGTTTGTTCATGCGGCCATTAATGAAAAAGCCGGTGTGCTGCAAACTACCTGGGCCGATTTTGAAAGCAGTGAAAAAAACATGCTGCAAAATATTGAGCAATTTGGCGCTTACATTTTAGCAATGGATTATGCATGGAGCGGAAGAAAAGAATTGCCCGAACAGCTTCCTTACAATGCAGTTGAAGAATGGGCAAGTCGTTTTTACGCACAACCCAAACCAATCAGCAACAAAAATGGCTGGCGAATTTCAGAACCAATACAATTACAAAACATTACTGCTGCTGCACAAAATAATTTGCCTGCTGTTTGCAATTTGCAATGGAAGACTATTTCATCCTGCGGTTTTGTATTTAAAGCAACTACAGAAACAATTTTACCCGAGGGTACACCGGTAGCTGTAATTCAGTTTCTGGAAAATGATAAAGTGGTGTATGAAAAACAAATACGTTACGGTGTGGAAGTAAGAAGTAAAACAGACCAGCGCAATAACTATGCACATACTCCCGGCAAAGATGAAAAGACTTTGTTTGATTTTTTTCAAAAGCAATTAACGATTACTGGTGTTCGTATTAAAAACCTGCATGCTGCAAGTGGATTAACGATTGATGAGTTAATGCTGATTGAATAATTTTTTAGCCACAAAGATGCACTAAGACTTTGTAAAACTTGCTGCTCTTGTAATACGAAACTGAATTTCATTTTAGGCCAAAGTGCGTTGGCTGAAATTCATGCAAAGCCTTAATGCGGCTTGGTTTTCGTAAATACCGATTGGACTAACTATAAAATCCAATCGGTATAACCTGGTAGCAGAACAATTATGTTTTCCAAAACCATTTACGTTTTACAAAGAAAATAGTAATCAGCGAAACAGTTCCAGTAAACAACACACCTTTCATAAACCCCATGAATGCATTTTGATTCATGCCATCCCAAAATGGTTTCAGGGTAGAAAGTGACAGTAAAGGCAGTAGCAATAAACTCCCCGCCACATAGGCAACCATTGGATTTTTACCGTTCAGCGAAAAATAGTTTGCTATGGACGAAAAATATTTACGCTTTGCCATTACACTAAAACAAAGAAGGCTAAAAAAAGCAAGACCGCTTGTTACAAAATAATAACTGTAAGTAGAAGCGTCTTTCCGGATACCGCCTTCATAAGCTTCAAAAAACAAGCCCAGCAACAGCAAAAAAGTTCCGGCCGCTACCAGTTTTTTAAATAAATTATTTTCATTTGTTTTTCGGGTAAGGTAAATTGATGAAGCACAAAGCAATATTGTTGAAATCAGATTCAGTAATAACATCCTGGTAAACAATCCATATAAATTCACACAAACCAATGCAAATGCAATCAATGCTAGCATATTCTCAAATTGCTGATTCAACTGCTTTTTTTCTGGTTCCAAACCTGCCTGCTCCGCTGCCAGGCTATCAACTACCAATTCCTTATTCTTCATCTCTCCCAACATCCATTCGCCTGCAATGGTACCAGGAATAATAATAAATAAATACTTCAAAAAATAAAATTTATACATCCAGTCGAAATTAAACGAACCAATGTGGCTGAAATTAAATAGTGCTTTTGCCCATCCATCTGTGGGTTCTTTTGCTGCCAGAAAAACAGCCATGATAAATGCCAAAATACCAATTCGTACATAAGGTTTGTTAGCGGTAAAATAATAAATCAGTGTACCAAAAAAGGCCATATTGCCCAGCACCATTATAATAATATCGCTTTTATAAAAATCAAAGCCCTTACCACTCCAAAAAGGAAGTTGCCATAATAAAAAAGCAGCAGCCATAAAGGAAAATATTTTTGATGCAAGAAAAGCAGTCTTGTACTTTATATTTTTATTTTCATAAAACTGAAAGAAAAGCAAAACAAAAGCAAGTAACGAAAGCAAGTGTTCTTTAGCCTGCGGCGCATCAGCTATTACCCAGGCCCTCATGTGCTCGGTAAATAATGCAAAAAAAGCAAGCAATAAAAAACGTTTCCCCGCAATCCACGCAATAATTTTAAATCCGCTTTTATTATCAATATATTTTTTTAATGAAAGTGGAATGGCAGCACCCATACTGAATAAAAAGAAAGGAAACACCAGGTCTACCCAGGTAATACCAAAAATAGCAGGGTCAAACTTATGCCCTGGTGGCGGCACCTGTGCATGAAACATCCAGGCAGGTAATACATCACCATAAGCAATACTGCCACTTAATATCATGGTAAGTATGGCAAAGCCACGGAGGGCATCAAGGCTATGATTTCTTTGTATCATAAAAAGGATTTAAAAAACAGGGGCAGCGTTTTACCGCCACCCCGTTTTACCAAAACTGCTATATGAAAAAAAAGATTACCATCCTGTATTTTGTATGAGTTTGGGATTGATGTCAATCTCAGATTGTGGTATTGGCCATAGTTTATACTTTGTATTAGCATTAGCCCTTACCTGGTTTCTGAATTTAATACGCTGGTTTATACTTGTACTATAATTTGGAATATCATTGGCATCAAACACAGGATTAGCAGGCGGAACTAAAGGATCTATAGTTGCTCCAACAACCGGCCCGCTGTTAGCCTTATCATAAATATCCCATCTTTTTAAATCAAACAAGCGCAATCCTTCCCCTCCAAATTCAACCCCTCTTTCTCTGCGAACCAACTGCCGCATTTGTGTTTGCGAACCAGCTATTATTGCCGGCTGCCCTGCTCTAGCTCTTACTAAATTAATAGCATTTACAACAGAAGCGTCAATTTGGTTTAATTCAATTTTAGCCTCGGCATAGCATAATAAAATGTCAGCATAGCGCATTAGAATATAACCTGTTTTTGTTTCCCATGAGTATTGTGTGGAGTCAATATATTTTTTCCATACATATCCCACGCCTCCAATATTACCGGTGGCACTTACCTGCCATTGAATGCCCGAAGCCTGTGCTCCTATCCAGTCATTATTACCTGCTACATTATCATATACTCCTGTGCTCCAGTTAAACCTGCGTCTTATATTGCTGTGGATATTAAAAATATATCGTTCTCTTGGGTTGGTATAAGGAGCAACTGAAGTGTTATTCTGATAAGCAATTGTATCACCCGGCATCACCAATGTCCATTTTAAACGATTATCTCTGTTTGCACTTGGAGTGGCAGGATTATACACAACAGATGCATCAATGCGCATTCCATCTTTCCCTTCAAACCTATCAACCAGGTTTTGAGAAGGGAAATGACTGCTTTGCGAATTAGTTGCCTGCCTTGGAATACTAATTACACTCATCCAGTTTTGAGGATCTAAAATATCTGTTGGATAGGTTTGATTAAACATAATCTCTCTACCTGCATTTGTTCTTTGCCCAGCCAATAAAAAGAGATCGGTATACCTTGAATTTAATTGATAATTACCACTTGTAATTACAGTGTTAGTTGCTGCAGCAGCGGTTGCATAATCTTTTATTAATAAAGCCAGTTTTGCTTTAAGGCCAAGGGCTACACCTTTATTTACTCTTCCCATTGCCTGCACTGGTTGTGTGCCGGCTACATCAAATGCTGCAGCAGCCTCATCCAAATCTTTATACATATCTGCAACGATTGTTGCTACAGGGGTACGGCTTGCCGATAAAACTTCACTTACTTCCGGTGGTTTTCTGTAGTAGGGTAAA
>JBKJLT010000044.1:0-8492 GCA_046596765.1 Ferruginibacter sp.
ACAAAAACAGTTTTAACGGCTGATGAATTTGAAAAAGAAATTACTACCAAAGAAAACATTCAGATACTTGATGTAAGAACACCCAAAGAATTTTTTGGTGGCCATATTAAAAATGCATTACAGGCCGACTGGAATGATAAAGCAGAATTTGAACGCCGTGTTTCTTTTATTGATAAGAACAAACCAGTGTATGTGTATTGCCTTGCCGGTGGCAGAAGTGCTGCTGCAGCAGATAAAATGCGGAAAGCAGGTTATAAAGCTGTGTACGAGTTAAGTGGTGGTACCAATGCCTGGCGTGCTGCCGATAAACCATTGGAAGGTGCAAGTACAGAAAAACAATTGACCATTGAAGCATTTAATATTTCCATCAATGCATCAA
The DNA here is from genome assembly GCA_046596765.1 of Ferruginibacter sp. GTDB lineage: Bacteria > Bacteroidota > Bacteroidia > Chitinophagales > Chitinophagaceae > Ferruginibacter. Next base: position 380 of record JBKJLT010000044.1, read on the forward strand.
AAACAGTATTGGTAGATTTTGGCGCAAGTTGGTGCCCGCCCTGCATACAGATGGAACCCGTATTAAAAAGTTTAACCGAAAACAATAAGGAGAAATTTACTTTGGTAAAAGTTGATGGTGGCAGGGATCAGGATATTTTACAAAACTACAAAGTAACAGCACTACCGGTATTTATTGTTTTTAAAGATGGCAAGCAGGTTTGGCGAAAGGATGGTATTGCAACAGAAAAAGAAATTACCGATCAACTTAAATAGTTTAATCCTGCGTTAACTCTTTTATAAATTCACTCACTAAATAACTGTTCAGTTTCCCGGTTGATTCACTTTTTCGGCCATCAGCTAATTGGGTTGCGCCTTCAAAGCATCCCTTTTCATGTCCTGCCCCAAACTATATTTATACTCCTTGCTGAAATCTTAGTGCATTCAAATATCTTTAGTATGAGTTTATAAGTATCTCTATAAACCGGTAAGTCATAGTATAAAGCCATAAAAAAATCGACCACACAGTTTACACTGAACGAAGTGAATGTGCGGTAATAAAAATAGTTAAATAGTCCCGATAGCTATCGTGATTAAAAAGCCCGAACAGCACGCACGTAGAGCGGGGAGCCCTTGCTGAATATGTTCTGGCTGCCAGGGGGGTTGAAGTTCTGGCTCCATGCGTTGTTGACACCGCTCTCGCTGGAACTCCAATAGTTGTTATTAGTAAAACCACCAATGGCACCTTGATTTAGATATAATTTATTTAATTCATCTTTACTCGGTAAATACCAGTCGCTGTATGTATTCAATACCAGATCAAAACATAATTTCGCTGCATAACTACCTGCTCCCTGTAGTGTAACAATAGTATTTGTATTGGCATTCCCGGTGCCCAATGCCGTTGCAGTCCCCGTTGTTACATAACTACCATTAAACCAATGAATATACACATGCTGGTCTGAAGCTGGCGCTATCAGGCCATGAACCTGGCCGGCAATATAACCCGGATCTCCCGGTTGTACAATGTAGGCTATTATACCTCCCTGGTAATTATCGCCAATACCGAGGGTTGTGGTGAAACTAAATTCAGATCCATAAGATGTACCATTAGCATTTGTTGCATAGGCCCTTACATAATAAGTGGTTCCTAATGTGAGCCCGGTAATATTACTCACAAAACTTCCTGTTCCTGCTCCATTACTGGTTTTCGTAGATAGAGCCACTGTGGGGTTGGTTGCGATATCCCAGCATACACCACGTGCTGTAACTGCAGAACCTCCGTCTGAAGTTACATTGCCCCCGCTTACAGCAGATGTAGAATTTATGTTGCTTATTGCTGTAGTGATAACTGTTGGCGAGCCGGCAATTGTGGTAAAACTCAATTCAGCTCCATAAGATGTACCAACAGCATTGGTTGCATAGGCCCGCACAAAATAAGTGGTTTGTGGCGTCAGCCCGGTCATGAGACTTCCAAAACTTCCCATTCCTGTGCCATTTGTAGTTTTTGTAGAAAGCGCCACCGTGGGATTAGTTGCAATATCCCAGCATATACCACGTGCTGTTACAGCAGAACCTCCGTCAGCAGTTACAGTACCCCCACTTGCTGCAGATGTAGAAGCTATACCGCTTATTGATGTAGTGACAACGGTTGGCGGCGTTGGGGGAGGTGTGGGTGGATTTCCAACCATATTTGTCCAGGCGGTTCCGTTATATACCTGTAATTCACCTGTGGTTCCGCAGTTGGTACACCATACTATAAGCCCGGCAACTGGACCTGTTATTGCATTACGTTGTGCATATGTCATTCGTGGAGGTAAAAAACCTTTTGTGGTTGAAGTTATATCCAGTTGCGCTGATGCAGCGGAGGTGGCCGTACCCACAGCTACATTACCTGAAAAATCTACATTACCTGTAACAGATAATTTATTTGTAGGTGTAAATGTTCCAATACCAACATTACCAAGATCAGGATTAATAGATAGGTTTGCCCAGGCATTTAAAGCATTGTTATGTGCCCCGATTGTGGCGGTATTATACAGGTTACCCATTACCACACGATCGGCAGTTGTTGCAATACCAAAGTTGCCTGAGATCCAACCAGCGCTGATGCTTGCTTTTATCCCTTCATTTATAGTTGCATTCCTGGTTACTATAAGGGTATCAGTTTTTGTTGTTCCCACTACTTCTAATTTAGTTGTGGGGGTTGCTGTGCCAATACCAACTTGTGCAAAGGAGGATAAAGAAAGCGCCAGTATGGCGGAAAAAAATAAATATTTCATAATTTTTGGTTTTTAAAATTATTCTTTACTTACATCATTTCCTTTCAGCAATCCTGGGTAAGTTCCTTTATAAAATCACTAACCAGGTAACTGATCAATTTACCGGTCGTTTCATTTTTTCTGCCATCAGCTAATTGTGTTGCCCCTTCGCAGATATGCAGGTACGCCGGTTTTGAATCCTGCGCAGTAAATGTTATAAACTTTCTTGCCAGCAAGGGCGTAATACCGCTGGGCGTAATGGCACTGGTTAAAACGTTTTCAATACAATCCAGGTCAATTTCTATTCCGGTGTAACTATCTTCTGTAAAGCCTGTGGCATGTGCAACAGCCTGTATAAAATTCTTTCGTTCATGAATAAATATCTCTTCGTAACTAATATAATCTATAAACGGATTGTTATGAATATCCATTAACACATTCTGCGAAATATAATTTTCGTGCAGGCCAACCATACAATATTTTCCCAGGTAACCATCTTCCTCTGCATACCTGAACGCATTACCACTATGCCTTCCCTCAGCCACACTGTAATCCGCATGGGCATCCAGGTTAATACAATTGATTTGCGATAAAGGAATCATATCGGCCTTATGTAAACCCTTGGCTACTCCTTTAATAATGGGGTAAGCATTATTATGTCCGCCACCGATAACGATGGGTATTTTTTTTGCAGATGCGATCACTTTTAGCAGGTTCTCCACTTCTTCATCAACAATATTGAGTGCGTGACGGTAAGCATTAATTTTTTCTTCGGGATTGTAAGCATTATTCTCAATCAGGAATTTTATATCGCCAAAATCAAAATGGCCAAGTATCAGCGTGTTTTCACCTGTTAAAAAATCGTTACTCTGTATATTTACAAAAGCAGATAAAAAAGATAACCAGGCAGTCTCAGTTCCACCTGTTCCATAATTTGCCTTTACACCAAAATCCTCAGGAATACCGAGAATAACATATTTGGCAGCCGATTCTTTTAATACCTCCGGCCACTCACTGCCGGGTTTTAAAAACTGTACACGCTCTCCCATCCTGGTTTCAAAGCGTCTCACTTTAGTTAACGATAAAATATCTTCTTTGCTGTAGAACTTAAAATGTTTCATTGATGGAAGTTAGGGAAATTCCTTTTGTATAAATAGCAACATACCAAAATAAATATCAGCATCTTAAAACAACCTTCAACAGCAGCATCCTGTTTAAACATTTTTTAACTTTAAAAGTATTAGTAAAAATTCTGTTGGTATAGTATTTGTTTAATGTAGAAATATGAAAACAAAAAACATAATCACAGCAGTTTTATTAGGTTCAGCATTAAGCTTTACCGCAGTATCTAACGCCCAAAACCCGGTTGATCCGATGCAAAAAGGGAGTGTAACTTTTAGTGCCGGCGTAGGTGTTGGTAATGAGTATAACAGCAATTACTACAACTCTGCTATTGGTACAAAAGCCGTAATTGAAGCAGGTATTTGGCAGGCAGGCCCCGGCGTAATTACCCTGGGTGGCGAATTTGGTGGCACCTTCTCTAAAGGCGGCAAGTTTAATGATTACAGGGCACATACCCTTGTTGTTGCAGGACGCTCGGCATGGCATCACGGGTGGAAAGTGAAAGGACTGGATACTTATGCTGGTCTTTCGGCCGGTGCAGGTTTTAACCAGTTTACTTATAAGGATGGTGGCACTATAAAAGAAAGTGAAGTGGTACCGGTTTTCGGAGGGTTTGTTGGTGCTTCTTATTTTGTAACACCAAGGTTTGGCTTTAATGTAGAAGCCGGTTACGACATTACCCAGGTACAAGCTGGTATTGTCTTAAAATTAAAGTAAGCTTACGCCGATTTCAGTAATTTTGATGCTTAAAATTTATGGCAGCATCAAAAGCATATATAGCTAATCAAATTTTCACAGGCGAACAATGGCTGCATAAACATGCGGCCATTGTTGCAGATGGTATTATAACAAATGTTCTTCCTGCTGCGGAATTAGATGCTGACATGGAGGCTGTGAATTTTAGTGAAGGCGTGCTTGCTCCTGCATTTATAGACCTGCAGATATATGGTGCTTACGAAAAACTATTTGCCGTATATCCTGATGCATATTCTTTACAATTATTGAACAGCTATAGTAACAGCGGTGGCGCAGCTTTTTGTATGCCTACCGTTGCTACCAACCAACCCGACACCCTTTATAAATGCATTGATGCAATAAGGCTATACTGGCAACAGGGCGGCGAAGGTATATTGGGACTGCATGTTGAAGGGCCCTGGATAAACAAATTGAAAAAAGGTGCCCATATAGAATCATTGATACACAGTCCATCGGTAAAAGAAGCAGAAGCATTGTTAACTTATGGAAAAGGAGTTATAAAAATCATCACACTTGCTCCTGAAGTTTGCAGTAAAGAGGTTATTGATCTCATTCTTTCATCCGGTATTAAAATTTTTGCCGGCCATAGCAATGCAACCTATTATGAAGCGATGCTTGGATTTGTCAACGGCATTATCGGCGTTACACATTTATATAATGCCATGAGCCCGCTGCAACATCGCAGTCCGGGTTTGGTTGGCGCAACCCTTGATAGTATGACAACTGTGGCGAGTATCATTCCTGATGGGCATCATGTTGATTATCCTGCTATAGGGATTGCCAAGAAAATAATGGGAGATCGTTTGTTTGCCATCACCGATGCCGTAACCACAACCACCGAAGGATATTACAAGCATAAACCCGAAGAAGACAAATACAGTGCTGATGGAATACTCAGTGGCTCGGCATTGACCATGTATAAAGCATTCCGAAACCTGGTTTGCCATGTAGGTATTTCAACTGCTGAAGCCCTTCGCATGTGCAGCCTGTATCCTGCGCAGGTAATGCAAATAGACGATAAGTTGGGCAGGATAGCTAAAGGTTACAAATCTAAAATGGTATTGCTACCGAAAGATCTGAACAACAGTGAGGTTCAATTGATAACCTGAAACCTGTACGAAAATATCTTAGTACCTCATTTCATTCACCCCTCTATTCTGTGTCATTAAGCAGGCAATAAGTTAGTACTTGCATCTGTCATTAAAAAGAATTAGATTTATACAAGTTCTTTTTTTTTACGCTTTAAACTATTTGTTATGACTATCCTCGAAAAATTTGAATATTGGGGTGACAGGCATCACCCAAAATGGCTGGATATTATCCGTATTGCTTTAGGAATCTTCCTTTGTTACAAGGGAGTAGATTTTCTCCGCAACAGCAGCAACCTCATCAGCCTGATGAAAAACACCTCTCCCTTTAGCGAATTTATGATCATTTTAATGGCGCATTATGTGGCTTTTGCACATATCCTGGGCGGTTTCTTTTTAGCACTTGGCCTGTTTACACGTGCTGCCTGTTTAATACAAATACCGGTTTTGCTGGGGGCTATTATTTTTGTAAACATCAATGCAACACGGGATGCATTCAGTCCTTACTCTGAATTATTTCTTTCTGTAATTATCTTATTGCTGCTGATTTATTTTTTAATCATCGGCAACGGCCCGCTGTCTGTAAAAGTGCCGCCAGAAGAGCATTTGAAGGAACATGAAGATTATATTAAAAAAGTGAAGGGAGAAGAATCCTGATTAATTTTATCAAAAATTTAAAAGGGTGCATTTAGTATTGCTGCAACGATACACCAAATAAAAATGGTTCGTATTTCACGAGCCATTTTTATTTTTTACTTCATGACTATACTGATATGGATTGAAAGTTTTATGAAAAAGAAAACCGTAAAAATCAATGCAATAAATAACTGGTACCTTGTATCGGACGAATCAGCTTATCAGGCCCGATAACTTTTACATTGTCGAAAACAACCATAGTTCCCGGCGCACAGCGTGCCATTAAATTACGGATAGGTTTCAGGCTGTTGCTGTTGATAAAACCTGGTTCTACGTTTTTAAAATTGGTGCCGGAAAAATAAACAGTGGCAGCTACAACATTGTATTGCACATCAAATTCAAAGTCTTTTAATTCTGCACGGCAGGCATCCTGTGCCCTGAAAATAACTGCCAGCATTTTTTCATTTTCGGGAGATTGTGAACAGATGTTGAAACCTTCGCTGTTATCATCAGCAAAACATACAATACCGGATGCAGTGCTGTTGCTTGTAACAGAAGCCATCTGGCTGTTTGCGGGTAATATTCCCATACTTAATAAAGAGGCAAAGAGTACATGTTTCATAGTTTTAAGTTTTAGTTGGGGTGAATGATGATTTAAAGCTAATACTTCAAACGTGAAAGAATTGTTAGAATTAATGCTTACAAAGCATCAGCCTTTCTATTTTTTTTCTATTAAAATTGAAGCCCCTGTTTTAATCAGGCATCATGCTATGGATTTACTATTACAAAAAGCTGTAAATTTATAGCGACAAAAACGTTACATGAAAAATTTATTACTTTACTTATCTCTCGTTATATCTGCTATTTTTTTTACTGCCTGTCAAAAGGAATTAAATTTTGATAACGTCCCAGCTTCCAGCGGTGTGGCTATTGGTACTTTAAAATCTACCGCAGGTACTTGCCTGCCCAGCACTGTAAACGGTTCTTTTACCAAAGACTCTGTTTTAAAATCTTCTAACTTTATACAGGTTAATGCAGATATTACCGTTACCGGCACTTACATAATTAAGAGCGATACCATTGCCGGTTTTTATTTCAGCGGAACAGGTACTTTAACCAGCACTGGTAACAATGTAATAAACCTGGCAGGCAACGGCACTCCCACTGCTACCGGTATAAAAACTTTTACCGTAACCTTTGGTACAAGCATTTGTAAAATAGATGTAAATGTGGTTTCCGGTGTGGCACCCAATGCGGCTTATACTTTTACCTGTGCCGGTACTACATTTGGCACTGGTGTTTATACCGCTGGCACTGCAGTGGGGCCTCAGCACACGGTTACACTCAATGTTATTGTAACCGTTCTTGGCCCATGGTCAATTACTGTTGCAGCAGTAAACGGTGTATCGTTTTCAGGTTCGGGTACATTTGCTGCAGCAGGTAATGCCCAGATCACTTTAACTGCAAGTGGTACGCCGGTAGCTGCAAGCCCGCCACCATATAATTATACGGTAACAAACGGAGCATCAAACTGTATATTCTCAATTACTGTTGCGGCTGCACCCACCCCGCCAAATTTAGATTATGTACCACAAACATCATTCAGTAACTGGAGTTCAAAGTTGGTGGGCGGTACTCCTGCAGATACTACTTATATACAGGTAAGTACCAACTCCAGAACATTTCCTCTCAATCCCAATAGCTATAAAATTTTTGAAGTAAAGGATATGGGAACGCCAACCGATTCGATTTATAACCGTAAAAACGGGGGACTGTATTATCAATATATTGATGGCAACTTGGGGGTTTTAACCAATCCTATCAATCAAGAATACCTGGTGCTTGACTCTAACCGGGCAGTAAATTATACATGGACAAAAAACTTTGGCCCCAATGTAGCTATGGGATTTCCGTTAACCAATATCAGGGTTGATGCAGAAATTCTGGGTAAGGGTGAAACACAAACGGTAGCATTCATTGTGTACAGCAATGTTATCCGGGTAAAATACAGCTATACTGCAACAGTGCTGCTGGCAGGTGATGTTCCGGTTGCTACCGAAGAAAGGTGGTTTGCACGGGGTATTGGTGTCATCAAATCAACCATTGTGAACCTGATAAATCCTGCAACTATAGTTAACGAAACAACCCGGACACAGATATTCTAACCCCATTTATAAAACAGGCTACACTACTTTTATTTTATAAAAGTTTTTTAAAGAACTAATCATTAATAGCCTGGTACACCAGCGACCTGAACTTTTCCACCACATCG
>JBKJLT010000250.1:0-8166 GCA_046596765.1 Ferruginibacter sp.
CAAAACAAAACTGGTTATTTTATCCCCGGCTAAAAACCCGTAACTCCAAACTCTGCTTTATATTTGCATCATGCTAACAATCAGTAACCGCGGCTTGCAAATGCCTGCATCTCCCATCAGAAAATTAGTTCCTTACGCCGAAGCGGCCAAAAAAAGAGGAACTAAAGTGTATCATTTAAACATTGGCCAGCCCGATATTGAAACGCCGCCACAATGCCTCGATGCTGTGCGTAATGCTGATTTTAAGGTGTTGGAATACAGCCACAGTGCCGGTAATGAAAGTTACCGCAAAAAATTAGTACAGTATTATAAAACGGTTGGCATTGATGTAACCCATGAGCAGATCATTATTACAACCGGGGGCAGTGAAGCCATTATCTTTGGTTTTATGGCTTGCATGGATGCAGGTGATGAAGTGATCATCCCCGAACCTTTTTACGCCAACTATAATGGTTTTGCTGTGGAAGCGGGTGTTATTGTAAAGCCGATAACCTCCGCAATAGAAACTGGTTTTGCATTGCCGCCTATTGAAGAGTTTGAAAAATCCATTACTCCAAAAACCAAAGCAATCGTTATCTGCAATCCCAATAACCCAACGGGATATTTATACAGTGCTGAAGAAATGGAAATTTTAAAACAGCTCATTACCAAATACAACCTGTATTTATTTGCCGATGAAGCTTACCGTGAATTTTGTTACGAAGGCTCCCACACAAGTGCCATGCATTTAACAGGCGTTGACGACAATGTTGTTTTGATGGATACCATTAGCAAGCGTTATAGTGCCTGTGGTGGCCGCATTGGTGCGTTTGTTACAAAAAACAAAGCATTGCTTGATGCTACCATGAAGCTTGCCCAGGCAAGATTAAGCCCGCCATCCTTTGCACAAATTTTGGGCGAAGCAGCCGTTGACCTGCCCGCTGATTATTTCAACGGTACCAGGGCCGAATATAAATTGCGCCGTGATACGATTGTAAAAAGACTAAATGCAATTCCCGGCGTTTTTTGCCCTAACCCGGGCGGTGCATTTTATGCCATGGCTAAATTACCCATTGATGATTCTGATACATTTTGCCAATGGTTGCTTGAGTCCTTTAACTTCAATAATCAAACGTTAATGCTGGCGCCTGCCACAGGTTTTTACAGTACAACAGGCTTGGGCAAACAGGAAGTGCGTTTGGCGTATGTAATAAATGTAAATGCTATTAATGCGGCGATGGATTGTTTAGAGAAGGCATTAGAAGAGTATCCTGGAAGACAATAAATGCGCTTTCATATTATAGCTTTAACGCCTTTTTTTTCTTAGGCTTAGCGATAACAGTTTTGGGTTTGGCTTGCATTTCAATACTTATTGCCACAGCTTGTCCTTCCAATCCTATTTCTCTGTCTTTATAACCTTTAAACTTTACCTGCAATGAATCATTGGGCGAGGCAAAAATCACCACGTTCCCACTCCCGCTGGTAGCAACAGTTTTACCGGTTGATTTAATTTTTACAGAAGCCCCTGCAATTGGATTGCCGGTTTTTGTATCGGATACCATAACTGCATAGTTTTTTTGCGCATGCAGTAAAATGGAACTTAACAGCAGGCTGAGCAATAGTGTTAGTTTTCTCATATTAATAGTTTTGGTTTAACAAAGTTGATAGTAAAATATTTAAATAAATATTAAGTTTTAACCGGGGTGTGAGAAAAACCTTGATATTTAAATGCCCGTGCAATGCTGTTTTAATATTAGTTGCTTATTTTTACCCCTTACGATGCTGCTATACAAATAATTTTTTTACACCCGTATTTGTATAATCATGACAAAAAAAAATATTATTCTCCCTTTATTTTTATTGGTATCCCTGGTACTTATCTCCCTTTTTTTTTCTTCGGCATCAATCAATAATACCACGGGTAATACAATTGCCAATATTGATAACGCAGATACTGCGTGGATGTTAACCGCTACTGCATTGGTTATGCTGATGACACCAGGCCTTGCTTTTTTTTATGGCGGCATGGTAAGTAAAAAAAATGTGATTAGCACTATGCTGCAGAGTTTTATCTGCATGGCAGTAATAACAGTGCTTTGGGTTGTTGTTGGTTTCAGCCTGGCCTTTGGTGATTCGTGGCATGGCATCATAGGCAATCCTGTTACTTTTTTTATGATGAAGGATGTTTTAAACGGAAAGCCCTGGTCATTGGCACCCACCATTCCTTTAATGTTGTTTGCATTTTACCAGTTAAAATTTGCCATCATCACACCGGCTTTAATTACAGGTGCTTTTGCAGAAAGGATAAAATTCAGTTCTTATCTTTTATTTATTTGTCTGTTCTGTATTTTTATTTATTGCCCTTTGGCACATGCTACCTGGCACCCCAATGGTATTTTATTTAAGTATGGTGTATTGGATTTTGCCGGTGGCACCGTTGTACACATGAGTGCAGGCTGGGCTGCATTAGCCAGTGCCATTTATTTAAAAAGAAGAAATAAAGGCGACCATAATCCAGCCAGGATAACCTACGTTTTACTGGGAACCGGTCTTTTATGGTTTGGCTGGTTTGGTTTTAATGCGGGGTCTGCTTTTGGCGCAAACAGTTTGGCTGTTACAGCACTGGCAACCACAACAACTGCATCTGCTGCTGCTGCATTTACCTGGATAATTTTTGATGCATTCCGTGGCCGTAAGCCATCTGCCATGGGAACCTGCATTGGAGCTGTAGTTGGGCTTGTTGCCATTACCCCTGCGGCAGGCTTTATCAGTATTGCCCATTCATTAACAGTAGGTATTGTAAGCAGTGTGGTAAGTAATTTAATGGTTGAATGGAGAAGCCGTACATCTATTGATGATACGCTGGATGTTTTTCCTTGCCATGGCGTTGGTGGTATGGTTGGGTTTTTATTAACTGCCATTTTTGCCAACCAGGCCATTAACCCTGCAAATACAACGGGCAATGGTTTGTTGTTTGGAGAAACGCATTTATTTACTGTTCACTTAATTACCATGATAGTTATATCGTCACTGGTTTTTGGCGGAACTTTTTTACTACTCAAGTTAACAGATATTATAAGCCCTTTAAGAGTTAGTGAAGCAGAAGAAAGACTGGGGCTGGATTTGAGCCAGCATGGGGAAAAATTATAAGGATCAGCCAGCCTTTTTTATAACTGGCTAATCTTTATTCAATAATTTTTACTTTGCTCCCGGCGGGCAATGTGTTTTTAAATAATTGGTATATAGTGTGCTCAGGTGCTCAAAAGTTCCGGCACCTTCTGATATGCTGTGCGTACGGTTTGGGTATGCCATAAACTGAAATTGTTTATTGTATTTTATAAGTTCATTCAGCAATAGTTCTGCATTTGCATAATGCACGTTATCATCACCAGTGCCATGTATGTACAATAAATTTCCCTTTAAATTTTTTGCATAAGTTACCGGAGATCCGTTAATAAAATCTTCCTTGTTTTCCTGGGGCAGGCCCATGTAGCGCTCCTGGTAAATGTTATCATAAAATAACTGGTTAGATACCGCCGCAATGGCAATCCCAGTATGAAATAAATCGGGATACCGGAACAAAAGGTGCAGTGTTGATGATCCGCCGCCGCTCCAGCCCCATACAGCCGTTCTTTCCCTGTCCATATAAGGTTTCATTTCCAGCAGTTTTGTAAAACCCTTTGCCATGTCTTTAATATTTACATCGCCCACTTTGCGGTAAATAGATTTTCGCCATGCCGCACTCTTTAACACCGGCGATCCCCTGTTATCAATTGTTACCTGGATGTAACCGTCGGCACGTATATCGCCTTTGTATAAAAAATTATTCTGTGCGCCATAACTGTCTTTTACTGTTGAAGCTGCCGGTTCGCCATATACATAAAATACAACCGGGTATTTTTTAGAAGGATCAAAATTCTTTGGTTTATTTATCCAGGCATTCAGTGTTATTAAATCGTCGGTCTGAATTTTTACAAACTCAACATCAACGGTACTGTCAATTTTAGCGGTAGCTTCAATACTTTTTGCTTCGTTAAGCGGTTCATTTTTTGGTAACCGCAGCCATTCCTTTACCGGGGGAGTATTGTGGCTTGAATAAGTATGGTAGGCAAATTTTCCGTTTGGTGAAATCTGGTATCCATGTGTGCCATCCCTGCCATTGGCATTTACCGGGTCAAACTCTTCCTTTATTATATTTTTCCCATTAAATATTCTGTCAATCAGGTTGGGCTTTTCAATGTTTAATTTGTACAGATAAAGTTGCGTTGCATTATAAGGCGATGCAGTAAAATAAATCAGGTTATTCACTTCATCAATACATTTTATTTCATCAATATCATAAGCACCACTTGTTAATGCTACCTCTGTCTGGCCATCGCGGCTTATTTTATAAATATGCCTCCATCCGTCTTTTTCACTCACCCATATAAAATCTTTTCCATTATTTATCCAGTTCCATCCCCTGGGGTCATCAGCATTCAAATCAACCCAGGCACTACTGTTCTCTGCCCAAAAAGTTGTTACACTGCCATCAACAACATTGCAATACAATAATTTACTTTCCTGCTGCTTGCGGTTAAGTTGCTGAACCACCAATTCGTTTTTGCCCGACCATTCCATCCTTGGTAAATAATTTTGCTGCGGATCGCCCTCAATATTCATCCACTTTGTACGTTTGTTACTTACTTTAACCACGCCGATTTTTACTGCACTGGGTGCTTCGCCAACTTTAGGATATTCAACCGGAATAATTTGCGAATAATTACTGTCGGTTGTATTCAACATGTAGTAGTCTCTTATTTTAGTAGCATCAACCTGCCAGAAAGCAATCATACTTCCATCGGGGCTCCACCTGAATCCATCGCGACAATTAAATTCTTCCTCATAAGCCCAGTCAAATGTGCCGTTAATTAATTTACGGCTACCATCTCTGGTAAGCTTTGTTATTTCGCCTGTGCCAATATCTTCTGTAAAAATATTGTGCTCACTTACATAAGCCACATCTTTTCCATCGGGCGAAAATTTTGCAAACATCAATGACTGGGCAGGAAGATTTTTACCCAGTTTGGTTAATTTATCGGAAAGTATATCATAAAGCCAGTAATCGCCCATTGTATTATACCGCCATACTTTAACAGTGTTGGCAAAAACCAGTACACGGGTATAGTTACTGTTAAACTCATAAGATTGCGGAACGAGTATTTTATTGGTTGCCGGATCTATAAGTTTATCCTTACTTACCACCATCGTTTCTTCTTCAGTAACCGGGTTAACCTGTATAATATTTCCGTCTTTTACTTTGTTATAAGAATTTCCATCGGCAGTCCAGATGATTTTACCCCGGTTTTGCGCTGCTGCAAACTGGGCAACACAAATAAATATTAAAAGAATCCTGATTCTGAAAAATGACATATTGGGTAGTTTTAAAAATTAAAAATACGCAATTACGCTAACCTTTAATCAGCTTTGCTTTAAAAGCATTTATTTTTGCTTTAATGGAAAAGGAAAAACTGAGGCTGGATAAATATTTATGGTCAATCCGGTTGTTTAAAACCCGCAGTCAGGCGGGCGATGCCTGCGATAACGGAAAGGTAAAGTTCAACAAAGAAAATACCAAGGCAAGCCGTGCCGTGCAGTTGGGTGATGAGTATGAAGTAAAGACAGAAAATAAACGCTGGGTAATAAAAGTAACGGGTCTGTTATTTAAAAGAGTGCAATACAGCGAGGCCATAAAATTTTACGCAGATGTAACTCCTGCCGAAGAACTCGACCGCATACAATTTCAGGCGGCTGTTTTTCATACCGGTAAAAGAATGAGTAAGCAGGGCCGGCCAACAAAAAAAGATAAAAGGGATTTGGAAGGGTTTATGGATAATTAAATATCGAACAAGGAACAAGGAATTTTGAATGATGACCGGAGTTGCTTCAATATTTAAAATTTGTTTTTCCTTGCTCAAAAATTCCTTGTTCAGTATTTCGTATTTCTTGTTCCTTGTTCATTATTCATTTCCTTTGTAAAATGAAAATAGATATCATTTCTGTCGTCCCAAATTTACTGGATAGCCCCTTTTCACACTCCATCATGAAAAGGGCAAGGGATAAAGGTTTACTTGAAGTGAACGTAATTAATTTAAGAGACCACACTACTTATGCAAGGGCACAGGTAGATGATTATGCATTTGGTGGTGGTGCCGGCATGGTAATGATGATTGAGCCGTTGGTGAATGCTATTGAGACTTTACAGAAAGAAACTGCTTACGAAGAAATTATTTTTTTAACGCCCGATGGTGAAACATTTAACCAGCAAATGGCAAACGGTTTCTCTTTAAAAAATAATTTATTGGTGATTTGTGGCCATTACAAAGGAGTTGATCAACGATTCCGTGATCATTTTGTAACAAAAGAAATTTCGATTGGCGATTATGTTTTAAGCGGCGGCGAACTGGCTGCTGCAGTATTGGTTGATGCAATCGGCAGGTTGATACCCGGCGTTTTAAATGATGAAACCTCTGCATTAACCGATTCTTTCCAGGACAATTTACTGGCGCCACCGGTATACACCAGGCCCGAAGCATTCCGTGGCTGGAAAGTGCCCGAAATTTTAATGAGCGGCAATCATAAGTTAATAGATGAATGGCGGCATGAGCAGGCTGTTAAAAGAACGGAAGAGCGAAGGCCGGATTTGTTAGATGAGTAATTGTATTAAAAACTGATTACCGTATTCAATAGGGTTGAACTAATGATACCAACTGTAGTTTCCATTTCCACAAATTCTCTGCCTTGTAAAATTAATGGTGTAACTATTTTAGTTGCAGGGTCAACTATAAAATATTCTTTAACGCCGTATTGCTCATATACATCCCGCTTCTCTCCCATATCTACATGTGCTGTTCCCGGCGAAAGTATTTCAACTACCAGATCCGGCACGCCTAGCAGGCCTTTAGATTCTATTTTATGTAGATTTTTATTTGCGATAAAAATAATATCCGGCTGAAAAATATTGCGTTTGCTAAAATGCACATCATAAGGTGCTATTCTAACTTCGCCAATTTGCGTAACTTCCAAAAAGCGTAGTAACTGATAATTAATTTTATTCAACACAACCTGGTGTGCATTTACTGGCGCAGGGCTCATAACTAAATTATTATTTACTAGTTGACACAATGTTCCTTCGGGCAAGGATTCCCAAACCTCATACATTGTTCTTGGCGGATGCAACACATCAAACATAAAATACTCTTTTTATAAAGTTACAACTAATTATTCTTTTTTAATACCAATCACCGGCAATGCTTTCTCTCTTATCATCGTATTAAACTTAACCAGATCTTCATCCAATATTTTCTTTAATTTATTCAACTGCACATCTGCCTGGCCGCCCAGTTCTGCAAAAGCTTCTTTAACCTGTTTTGCCGGTGCTGCATTGCCGCTTGAAGCAAAATCATACAGTCCCGAAATTTTATCATCTAACCGAATAGGAAAATTCAAAACGTCCTGCCCGCTTTTTGCTTTGGTCTGGTGCAGTGCTTCTTCAATAACGGTCATTTGTTTGTTGATGGTATCGGCATGTTGCTTTATTTCCTTTGGTACATCTTTACCTTGCTTATCTATAAAATCATTTATCTGCTTGCGGATGTCACGGATATTTTTGCCGGCTTTTTGTATGTCATTAAATTTATCCCGAATAGCAAGTAGGAAATTAAACTGCTCTTCATAATCCTGCTGCGATACATTATAAACTGGGTTTGCTTTAATAACAAAACTTCCTTCAACAGAATCTTTTTCTGCTTTTATTTTATAATAATACTGTCCTGGTGCAGCTTTTGGCCCAGGTACGGTTCCGTGCCAGATAATCTGTCCATCTACTTTTTCGGCAGGTGGATAAACCATATTCCATACAAACTGGTTCATACCGGTACTTACATCAATCTTATCATCCTTTTCTTTTCCTTTGGTTGAAAAGGTTTTGATGAGTTTTTTATTCTTATCCATTATATCAATACTCACTTTAGCCGAATCGGAAACATTTTTCAGATAGTAATTAATTACTGTGCCGTTAGGTGGATTCATACCTGCGTTTTTTGGATTTGGAATTTGAAACCCATTGTAGCGGTAAGCATCATTTACACTAAAGGCAAATACATTTTTATCCATTATGCTGTAATCTTTTTGCTGCACCGGTGTTAA
>JBKJLT010000268.1:0-13725 GCA_046596765.1 Ferruginibacter sp.
AGAAAATAAAGCAGATTTTTCGGAAGTATGTTTAGCAGGGCGCATCATGAGTGTCCGTGATATGGGAAAAGCAAATTTTGCTGTTTTACAGGATGGTTCAGGAAAAATTCAGTTTTATCATCACCCGGGCAGATATCATCCTGCTTAATATAAAACTGAATTTTACCGGCAGCATCCTGTAATACTGCGAAATTGGCTTTACCCATATCCCTTACACTCATGATACGGCCTGCGATGCATATATTTGCAAATTGATCTTTATTCTCTTCACCCTTATAGTTTTCTTTTATGTAAACCGAGGTAGCATTAACAGGGTATAAAGCTGCCGGATAAGCATCAATGCCCAATTTATTAAGTTCTGTAAGTTTTTCCCTGCGGATAATTTCCTGTTCTGATAAATGTTGTGTACTCATATTGCTCTAAAAAATTTTGGCAAAGATACCGTATCGAAAGCATTTACGTATTCCGGCACCGTAATTGCCAGTATACTTTTATATATTTATCTACATAAAAAAACAGAAATGAAAAGAATTTTTACAGTACTTATTTTTTCCAGCTTGTTTTATGGCTGCGATATCATTAAACAACTACCACAAGGCACGGGTACGGGGGTAACAGAATATGAAGCCGGTGAGGGTATTAAAGAGGCATTAAGCCAGGGTTTGGTTGGCGCAGTGTTAAAATTAAATAAGGAAGATGGATTCTTTAAAGATGCTTTTTATAAAATTTTGATTCCCGAAGATGCCCGTAAGGTTGAAAATACTTTAAGAGATATTGGCATGGGCAGTATGGTTGACAAAGCCATTCTGCAAATTAACCGTGGTGCCGAAGATGCAGCCGGTTACGCCAAACCAATTTTTGTAAATGCCATTAAAAGTATGACTATACAGGACGCCATTGGGCTGGTTAGAAATGGAGATACCAGTGCTACCCATTTCTTCAGGGAAAAAACAACAGCACAGTTGACGGCTGCATTTTTACCGGTTATAAAAGCATCGCTTGATAAAGTAAACGCCACCAAATATTACGGCGATATGGTTACCAGGTACAACAGCATTCCGCTGGTTAAAAAAATAAACCCCGACTTGAGCAGTTATGTAACCATGAAAGCAACCAATGCATTGTTTGATTTAGTAGCACAGGAAGAAAAAAACATCCGCACAAATTTTGCGGCAAGAACAACAGATTTGTTAAAGAAGGTTTTTGGGCAATTTGGGTTTTAGCATAGTTACTATTTGTTCAGGAAAAATTTATTGGCGGCCGTAACGCCGTTTTCATAAAGCAGCAGTTTATCCTGCTGCTTTGTTTTTTTTATGATGGATGAAATATTTCCTTGGCTTACATAAATTGTTCTGCCTTTTTCGTTTTCCAGCCCTGGATATTTTCTGCTCAGGGTTTCCATCAGCAGGTTGGAAAATGCAGCAAGATATTCTGAAAATTTATTGATGTCATACGCAGGTATCTTAGTGTTGTTTTGATTTAAAGAATCAATTTGTTGTGGGCGCTCTAACTTAATACCAATGGTCTGGTTGTTAAATTTTATCTTATCACAAAAAAGCGGGTTTGTTCCCGAACCTTCGCAGGTATCGAACATATTGATGGGATAATTACTGAGCATACCACCATCTACATAATAATTTACAAATGAAACAGTATCAGACTTTTTAATCTTGCGCAATTGATTATCCAATGCAACGGGTTCAAAATACAGTGGTACGCCCCCGCTGATTCTTACTGCCAGTGCAATGGACATATCAGGTGTAGTTTCAAAAGAAAAAATTTCGAGTTGCTGTTTACTCAGGTTGGTACCGGTACAATACAGATCTTTATAGAGATTGTCTTTCCGGTGTAACTGGTGTAATTGATCAAATGTTAAGTGCCTGTTGCCTGTTTTATGCGCTACCAATTGCTGTAACCATTTTTCAAATGCATCTCCTTTAAAAATGCCAAAATCTGTTTTAAGTCTTTTGTATTTGCCAACCAGTCCGCCATATCCATCTTTAAACTTCTGCAGGGGCAGTTCCATCATCAGGCTGTCGATTTCTGCAGCGTTATAACCAATACTTAAAAGCATACCGGCAATAGAACCTGCAGAGGAGCCGCCTACTTTTTCTATCTGTTGAACAATTCCTTTTTGCTCCAGTACACTGAAAACACCGGCGTATGCCAGGCCACGTACGCCGCCACCTTCGAGTACTAAATTTTTATATTGAAAAGTTTTTTGGGCAAAACAAAACGTGGGGAGTAAGAGAAAAAAGATCAGCTTTCGCATCGTAGATCTGAAAATTTTTAAAGAAAAAATGCAATTGTTTTACTCCCAGATATTATCAAGCACAACATCTACAGAACAATCTGTATCCAGATGAAAAGTATATGGTAAAGCGGTTGATATTTTTTCTAAAAGGTATTTACCATCTTCTTTAATATGGTAAACTTCTATTTCATTTTTATCAACATCAATAATTATGTAGTACGGTATTTTTTCCTGCTGGTAAATATAAAACTTTGAATTGCGATCTTTAAGCATTGTCGATGGAGATAGAACTTCTACTACCACTTGTGGTTTTTTTTCAAGTACCTTTTTATCCATTTCCGGATTACATACAACCAAGACATCCGGTTGCAAAACGGTATTCTCCGAAATCTTATAATCTAAAGGCAAAAAAGCTTTGCAATCACAGTCTTTATTTTTTAAAGCAGATTTAAATTCAAAGTACATATTCCCCGCTACTTCCTGGTGCCTTAATCTTGGCAAAGGACTCATGGCATAAGGGATACCTTCAATTATTTCCCAACGGCCTTCCCAGTGGCAATATTCTCCGTAAGTATAATTCGGCAATATTTTTTCGGCTGATGACATAAATCAAATTTACAAAAATTAAATGAATGTTGATAATCATGGGTGCGCTATCTCACAACAAAGATGATTCACCGTTAAATGGCTACACATCTGCCAACAACACCTGCCATGCCTCTTGCACCTTACCTGCATCTAACAATTCCTTTGCATACCGATGCAGCTCTTTATCCATATCATCGGGATTGATGGAAAAATACTGGATAATATTTTTTAGTTTATCGTCATAAAAAGCAGGGTCAACAAAAGGCATTTCATGTACATTGGCAAGCTGGCCTAAATTATTGCTGGTAAGTAGGGTGCTTTTACGGATGCTTTCTGGTAACGCATCAATCCCAATACCAAGCTGCATATTTGGTTTGGCAACTTTAAAAAGATTTGTCTTATCAATTTTTGCATACCAGTCGCCGCCAAGCCTGGCCACATGATGCATTTTGGTTTGATCTATTTTAGGTAAGTCCTGAGCGGTAGCCGAAGGATCGGCATCTAAAATACTTTCATCAATATGCATGCAAAGTACTTCGCAAATAACCAGGTTGCCGGCTCCGCCTTCGGTACCAAGTGGTTTAACTTCTAAAACTTTGCATTCTAATTTTATCTTGCTTTCTTTTACCATGGGCGGACTAACAAGCGTTGCCTTCTCTTCAGTAAAACCAGCCTTAACAAACTCATTCATTCCTTTTGGAAATTCGCAACTGGCAAGAGATGTTTGCTGCACCATATCAAAATCTACTATATTGATAACTACTTCTGGTACTTCCAAAACATTTTCTAAACTATGTTTTGTGGTATTATCTCTTACCCTGCGGGCAGGAGAAAAAATAACTACCGGGGGATTTGAAGAAAATAAATTAAAAAAACTGAAGGGGCTCAGGTTTACATTCCCTGCTTTATCAATGGTAGATGCAAAACAGATTGGCCTGGGTGCAATGGCATGCTGCAGATAGTTTTGAGCATCGGCAGGTTTAATATCTTTTAGATTTAGTGTTAGCATAGTTGTTTTTTAGTGCAATGGGTTTCACGCCGAGATGGCGGAGGAGCAGAGAGCGCAGAGGAGTTAAACAAGCAGAATATATATCTCCGCTTCCTCCGCTCCTCTGTGTTCTCTGCGTGAAATAAAGATCACGTATTTTTCTTCAATGCTAAAATCGAAAAATCACTTTCGTCTTTAACAATAGTATTGCTTAATAAGCCCAGTCCGTCAATCTCCATTTCTACCACATCACCTTCCTGTAACCATTGTGGTTTAAAATCAGGATCGTTTAATAAGCCCGTACCGTTCAATTCTAAAAAACAACCGGTACCAACAGTGCCGCTGCCAATTACATCGCCGGGCATCAGGTTAACACCATAGCTACAGCGCTCAATAATTTCGGCAAAGGTCCAGTCCATATCGGCCAGGTTGCCTTGGCTAACGGGTATGCCATTAACCCGGCACTTCATGCCCAGGTTCCATGCTTTACCTGTATGATTTTCTTTACAAGGCACTTCGTATTGAGTTAGTTCATCTAAAGTAACCAGCATGGGGCCAATTACTGTTGAAAAATCTTTTCCTTTTGCGGGACCGAGATTCAACAACATTTCTTCCATTTGCAAAGTTCTTGCACTCATGTCATTCATAATCATCAGCCCGCCAATATATTCATCTGCATCGGCAGCTTTAATATTGCGGCCCGGTTTGCAAATAACAATGGAAGCTTCCAGTTCAAAGTCAAGTTTTTGAAAATGATCTGGCATGCAAACAACATCGCCTGGGCCCTGTATGCTGTTGTGGTTGGTGAAATAGAAAATCGGGTATTGATCAAACTCCGGGATCATCTCTACCTTTCTGTTGCGCCTTGCAGATGCTACATGCTGCCGAAAAGCATAACCATCCCTGCAACTCGTAGGGCTTGGTACCGGGGCAAATAATTCAGCCTGAGTAAAGGCTTCACCCATTTCATCCCTCACCAGGCCATCTTTTACTTTTTGTTCTACAGCCATTGCCATCGGCATCAATTCATCCCAATAGTTCAGGAACATGGCCATAGAACCAGGTAAGTCACGATGTAGTTCTTCCAGGGCATAAATTTTTTCGTTTACAACTATACCCAACTGATCGTGACCATCCTTTAAAAATGTTACAAGTCTCATAAAATTATTTTATTGTGTCAAAAATAGCCATTTATCCTGAGGGAAAATTGCCTGTAAATTTTGAAAAAATGATTTTTGTATTAATTTCGTATCTTATTAACTTCTATGCATTTCGAAAAAATTCATAATAAAGGTCAGGCCAGGTTATTTAAGAATCAAAACCTGGAGTATTTGACCAAAACCCATCCCTTGGTTATCTGGGGAATGTATATCCCTATCATTGCTTTAATGTTGTATTTCGGTATTTCCAGATTGAAATTTACCGGATTGGAAACAACTTTAGTTTTTATAGCAGGTATGTTTTTCTGGTCGCTGTTTGAATATACCGTGCACCGGTATGTGTTTCATTTTTTTGCAGAGCGTGAGCGGGCAAAAAAAATAGTTTATGTAATACATGGCAACCATCATCAATTTCCAAGAGATAAGGAGCGTTTATTTATGCCAGCCGTACCCAGTTTATTGCTGGCAGTAACTGTTTTTAGCCTGATGTATTTAATCGGGTATTTATTTGCTGTAACGGGGTGTGTATTTACTTTCTTCCCGGGTTTTCTTTTTGGATATTTAATATATGGCAGCATGCATTATGCCATTCACGCCTGGGCGCCGCCTTTTAAATGGATGAAGGCATTGTGGCGTAACCACCACCTGCATCACTATAAAAATACGGAACTTGGTTTCGGAGTCAGCTCTACTTTATGGGATCATATTTTTGGCACCATGTTCGACCTTAAAAAAGAAAAAGAAGATAAGGGAAAAGTTCAGGAGTTGATGTTCGTTAAAAAGAATTCTGAAAATCAATTACAGTCCTCCCGATAGGCCTGGTTGGCGACAAGCCGGTATCGGTATAATCCCTCACCATTTTTCTTCTTCATCAAAACCTTCCTGTCCGGCAGGCAGGTTATTACCCCGTTGGCTTAAATGCTCACGGGATTTTATTTTTTGCTGCTGCCTTTCAATAATCAGTGTGGCAATAATATTCCCGGCATCTTCATCTGGATTTTCTTGCAGCAGTAATTTTAATTGCTGTTCATTTACATCAATGCGGTACAGGTAAACGATCAGTTTATCAAAATCACTTTTTATCAGCTTGTTGATATAGTCTGATAACTGTGCATGAATTTCAGCATACGATCTTTGCGCCGGAATTTCAACCGGCAGTTCATTGTTTAATAATCTTATTAATTCAGCATTCTCCATCAGCGAAATCTATTTAATCATTTCCATCAGCGATTCTTTTCCATCACCCCGGTTCCAAATAAAGCAAAATCATATTTTACCGGATCGGCTTTATCTAAAGTACTTAAACGGGCAGTCAACTCCAAAGCAGTTTGCCAGTCAACAGGTTGCCTTTGCATTAAATTTAATTGCTTTGCTACCCTTGCTACGTGTACATCTACGGGACAAATAAGTTGTGCAGGAGAAATTTTTTTCCAGATACCAAAGTCAACCCCTTTATTATCGCTGCGTACCATCCAGCGTAAATACATGTTCAATCTTTTGCAGCTTGAATTTTTTTCGGGTGAGGCAATGTGCTTCCTCGTTCTTTCCGGAATATCGGGCAACGAGAAAAAATAATGATAAAATCCTTTCAGTCCATTTTCAACTGTTTCATCATTTTTATTCATCCATTTTGTAAAGGCAGACTCTAATGAGTCGTGCCTGGAATAATGAAAGTTTAAAAATTCAATAAAATACAGCAGGTCAGTTGCATTAAAGGTTCTGTGTTTAAATCCAAGTAATCTTTTTAATCTCCCCAAATCTCCATTCAGACAGAAAGCATGCGGGTCATTATCCATCAACAGCATCAGTTCTTTTGATTTATTGATGATGGTGGTACGGTTGCCCCAGGAAAAGATAGCAGCAAAAAAACCTGCAATTTCTATATCCTGTTTTTTGGTGAAGCTGTGTGGAATGGAGATCGGATCGTCTTTTATAAAAGAAGGTTGATTGTACAAATCAACCTGCTGCTCTAAATATTTTTTAAGATCATTTTTCACTGCGTCATTCGTTTACAGATTCATCTTTTTTCTTTTTTAAACAATGCCGCTACTGCAATAAAAACCCAAATGATATTTACAATCATTGATGGGTAAGCCTGGTGAACCAATGTGTTAATGGTAAAGAAAATACCACCCAGTAAATTGCTGACAATATACAATACAGATGAACTTTTGATTTTACCGTAGATATTGAGGGAATATGCTCCAACAATTAATACAGCACCGATCCACCCGATAATTTCAACAAAGTAATTCATGTGTTTTATCCAATCGCTTTAGTAAGGTCTTCAATCAGATCATCAGCATCTTCAATACCAACACTTAACCTTATCAAACCATCGCTTAGCCCGTTTTTAATACGTTCTTCCCGTGGTATGCTGGCATGTGTCATACTTGCCGGATGATTAATAAGCGATTCAACACCACCCAGGCTTTCGGCCAGGGAAAATAAATGCGTACCAGTTAAAACTTTATTGGCCGATTCCATGCTGTCATCTTTTAATTCAAAACTTATCATGCCACCAAAGCCACGCATTTGTTTTTTAGCAACGGCATAACCAGCACTGTCCTCAAAGCCCGGCCAGTAAACCTTTGCAACTTTTGCATGATTGCGTAGCCAATGAGCAATTTTTTCTCCGTTTTCGCAATGCTGTTTCATACGTACATGCAGGGTTTTAATGCCACGCAATACTAAAAAACAATCCATTGGGCCGGGCACTGCTCCGCAGCTTTTTTGTATAAAGTATAATTTTTCACGTAAGGATGCATCATTCATCATCAATGCGCCTTGTATTACATCGCTGTGGCCGCCGAGGTATTTTGTTGCAGAGTGCATTACAATATCTGCACCCAGGTCTAAAGGATTTTGTAAATATGGCGAAGCAAAAGTATTATCAACACAGAGTATGGCTCTGGCTGCTTTTGCTATATCAGCAATGGCGGCAATATCAGTGATGTTCATCAACGGATTTGTGGGTGTCTCCAGCCATATCATTTTAGTATTGGCAGTAACAGCAGCCTGTACATTGGCAGTATTGCTTGTATCAACATAAATAAACTTAATGCCATAGCGCTCCCATACTTTTGTAAATAAACGGTAACTGCCGCCATACATATCGCTGGCTGCTATTACTTCATCACCGGGGTTCAGTAATTTTATTACACTGTCGGTTGCTGCAACACCGCTGCCAAAAGCTAATCCAAATTTTGCATTTTCAATAATTGCATATGCATCTTCCAATGCTTTACGGGTCGGGTTTTGGCTGCGGGCATATTCATAGCCTTTATTTTTACCCGGTGCTTCCTGAACGTATGTACTAGTTTGATAAATAGGAGTCATAATGGCACCGGTACTGGGGTCAGGTGCTGCACCTGCGTGAATAAATTTTGTAGCAATCTTCATTTTTATAGCAATTTTAAAGTGATTATTTAACACATGCAAAGTTGGGTAATTAAAAGCGATTTGCAAATCAAATTACCTGAGCTGCACATAAGTAGCGCCAATCGTAGTTTTTATCAGCGTGGGCAGGTAGTGGTTCCAGTTTTTTATCAACAGCATTTTTTGTAAGAATGCCTGCATTGGCCAGTTTCTTTTTTGCTTCATGTAGGTATTCCTGCACATGGTGATCTTCCATCCAGGTTTTTTGTGGAGGTTCAAAACCAACTTTTTCTTTACGCCATACAATTTCATCGGGCAACTTTTTATCCATGGCCTGGCGCAATAAAAACTTGGTCCAGCCATCATGCATCTTTAATTGCGATGGCAGCGAAAAAATAAACTCCACCAATTCATGATTCAGGAACGGCAGCCTGACTTCCCTGCCATGTGCCATACTGTTTCTGTCGGCAAAGCGCAGCAATTCTTCCAGGCCCATTTCTGTAATATTAAAATGCAGCATGTCATTTAGCTTGGTTACAATGGGTTTGTGAATACCCACCCACTCCTGATGTTTCAGCAGGCTTAAAAAATTCTCACTGATATCGGGATGCGAAATGGTTCTTCTGTATTCCAGTTTTTCCAGTTGCATGGCAGCATGCGATGGAAGAAAAGCTGCAATAATATTTTTAAAATCCCATGTGAATGGCTGGTTGTTTCTGCGGAAAGCTTTTCTTTCAACTTGAGTAGCACCCAGTTTATGCCTGCTTAAAACTTCCTGTAAAAACCAATGGATATAGCGGGGATAACCTGCCAGTATTTCATCTGCACCCTGGCCATCGAGTAACACCTTAACACCGTGTTTTTTTGCAAGTTCAAAAACTTTATATTGGGCAAAGATACCAGATGATTGAAATGGCTCTTCCTGGTGGTAGCACAGTTTTTCAAAATCGTTTATTAAATCAAGTGCTGATGGCTGTGTTTGATAATTGGTAATATGTAAATTTTCTGAAACAGTTTGAATGTATTTTGATTCGTCGTTTTCAAAATCTGGAAATACTGCTGAAAAAGTTTGCAGATTTTTACCGGTATTCTTTTGTATTTGATTAATGGTATATGCAATTGACGAGCTGTCTAAACCGCCGCTCAGGCTGGTGCCTACAGTTACATCGCTGCGTAATCTTCTTTTTACAGATGCGGTAAAGAGATCAGAAAATTTTTCAATTGCATCAGCAGCCGAAATGTCAATTTTCATCTCTTTGTTTAAGCTCCAGTACCTGTTAATTTTTGAGAGTTGGTTTGATGACGGCTGACAGGTAAGGTAATGCGATGGAGGCAAAGAATAAATATCATCAAAAAAAGTTTGCTCTTTGTCTATACAGTTTTGAACATGCCCCAGCGTAATATAATTGAGGAGCATTTTATTGTTTATTTTTTTCTCTACACCAATTGCCCAAAGCGCTTTCATTTCGCTGGCAAAAATAAAATTGCCTTCATCTTCGTAATAATAAAAAGGTTTTTCGCCAAAACGGTCACGGGCTGCAAAAAGTTTTTCTTCTTTTTCATCCCAGATGGCAAAGGCAAACATGCCATCGAACTGCTGTAAACATTTTTCTTTCCAGAAATCATAAGCAGCCAGCATTACTTCTGTATCGGATTGGGTTGAAAAGCTATAACCTTTATTTTGCAGAAAAGACCTGATCTCGATATAATTATAAATCTCGCCGTTGTAAACAATATGGTAGCGGTTGGCAAATGCCATGGGCTGGGCCGCCCTGATGCTAAGGTCAATAATAGAAAGGCGCCGGTGCCCGAGGTGAACCGTATTTTTTTTATTGCTCCAGAACCCTTCACCATCGGGCCCGCGGTGGGCAAGGGCATCGGTCATTTTTTTTAAATGAACCGTTGCGGCTGTATTAGGGGCATGTAATAAAATTCCTGCAATTCCACACATAGTGTAAATATCTACCTAAAAATTACCGGTGATAAAAGGTAAAAATAAGGGTTAATTGAAGTTAATGGGTAAAACAACTTTCACATCGCTCCAGGCCATTACCAGGTTGCACCCTTCAGTTGATTTTTGAAACAGCATGGTAAAATATTCTATTTGCACATTGTTTTTAATAACGGGTATATCCATTTCTGCCAGGTCTTTTGTTTTATCAATATGCAGCCCCCAACTGTACAGATTTTCGTTAATGATTATTTTCCATTTATCGGCATAAGGTATGCAATAAATAATATAGCGGCCCGGCATAATTTTTTTTCCGTTTACAGTAACCGGTTTATAAAACTCTATTTCGGTAGCTTCGTTGGCTCCCAGGCGCCAATCCTGCCCATAATATTGTATAACGTTTTCTGTAACCGATGAATCGCCAAAAATTATTCTTCCGTTTTTTTGAGGGCGGCTGTAAATAACCCTGGCAACAGGGTTTGCCATATTGGGGGTAACCATCTTTTGCTTGGGGTAGTCTTCCGGAAAATAACTTATATCCATGGGCGATTTATCTAATGATAAAAACAGGCTGTCATTAACAGAAACCGGGATACGCAAAAACTTTGTTTCAGTAGTTGGGTTATTATCTGTCTTATGTACGCAACCGGAAAATACCATTATTGCAAATAAAGCAATTGATAGTCTTGTTTTTAAAAGCATGGCCATATTTATAAAGATATAATCGTTGAATTAGTTGACAGCATAATCGGGCAATGATTAAAGGTACTGAAATCAATTCTTTAATACCACTACGCTCATAGCAAATCATATTATTTACAGAGAGGCTTACGTGAGCTACGTAGTACTTAGTAATGCTTCCATCTGGTTAAAGCTGTATTTTTTTAAATCAAAAAAAAAATTATTGTAACAAACCTGCATAGCCGCATAATGCCGGTTAAAAATTTCAAAAGCCTGTTCACTTTCGGTAAGATAGGCGGCACGATGAACCACTCCGCCAAAACTTTTTTCAATACCCCATTTGTGCCGGTAATTATACAGCCAGTTGTATTCTTTCATGTACGGGAACATTTTCTGAAAAGGGGGCGGAAAAATACCCGTAAATTTTTCCAGTATCTGATAGGTTGACGCTGCAAATTTTTCCAGGTCTTTTTCTGTGCCGAATTGCTGAACATCATTTGCCAGAAAATGATCGTACACTACATCTGCAAATGCGCCGGAGTACAAACGGTATTGAGGCCGGAAAAATGATTTCAACTCCTGCGTTACCGGGTGGGTGTCGGTAAAATTATCAATGGCACGATGCAGTTTTATACCTTTTTGTACAGCTATAGGATAATCGAACTGTTTTTTACCCTTTACATAATCGCTGATCATATTACCAGCAAGTATGTCGGGATTATTAAATGATAGATATGCATGGGCCAGATAATTCATACTTAAATAAAGGTACTTTTTTTATACGGATGGCTGCCCGGCGCATTTTATTTTGCGATTAATAAAGAACTAATACCGCATAAGGGGTAATTGTTGAAAAAATGTTTTATTATCTGCCCGGCAACGGCACCACCGGCAAACTTTCATTATCGCTTTCATTAACCGATTGCACTGCAAAAAAATAATTGTCTTTTGAATATGGCAACCGCATTTCTGTTTCTGGAGTAAAAATTTTCTTTTGCCAGAAAGCACTGGTAGTTTCTCTTACTAAAACGTAATAGCCTTTTACTTTACTAATTTTTGGTGCCTGCCAATATAATAAAGTGGAGTTGGTTAGTTTTTTTACTTCCATTTTTACAGAGTCGGGCATGGCCGGTGCTTTAGATAAATTTGCCAGGTTTGCAAGATTGACTCCGGTGTTTTTACGCAGGTATTCATAATCAATGTATTCTTCTAAATCTCCGTATTGTATGCCGTTTTCTATCCGTACATCCTGATGTTGTCTTGTATAATTCTCATTCATCTCCGTTATACGCACTGCTGCAAAGCCACGCTGCACGTAAGGTGTATGATCGCCGCCACGCAAAAAACGATCGTTGCGATAAATCAAAACTACTTCCATATTATCAACATAGCGTTCGCCAATTTCTTTTACATACCGGGCAAGCTGGCGGCTTTTGCCATCGTTCTCCAAACCCAGGTTACGGATATTGGCTGCAACTTTCTCTGTTTCGTAAGCCGGAATACCTTCGCTGAACACCCGTACTTTACTGTTGTTAATAATATTGGTTTCGTTGCTGTTATTACTGCCCATAATATCGTTATTGAGCACCGCAACAATATTCCAATTTTCTTTTTTTGCTTTTTCACTCATAAAGGCAGAGCCGAGTAAACCTTGTTCTTCGCCACTGACTGTTACAAAAATTATGGTGGCCGGAAAATTATGTTTGCTCATGATTCTTGCACATTCAATAACGGCAGCAGAACCACTGGCATCGTCGTTTGCGCCCGGTGCATCGCCAAGCCGCTCAGTTGGGCTGCTACGCATATTATCCAAATGTCCGCTGATGATGAAGATGCGGTTATCGTTGGGATCGGTCCCTTTTAAAGTGGCTACCACATTTCCTAAAAGCGTTGTGGTATCAATTCTTCTTTTATCCGGTTGTAAAGTAGTGGTATCAATAAAAGCGGATAACCGCCCACCGGATTGTTTTGCAAACTCATTGAATTTTGCCAGCACCCAGTTACGGGCTGCACCAATGCCCCGTTTGGGATTGGTTTGAGTGCTGAGTGTATTGCGTGTACCAAAAGCCACCATGGTTTTTATGTAGGCTTTTAAAGAATCGGCAGAGACTTCTTTTACCATTCTTTCAATTTCAGCATCACGTTGTATGATGGTTTGAGCAGAAATAAAGTTTGACACCAAAAGACAAAAAAGAAAGATGTTTTTTTTCATATTTATTTATTGTGAAGAATAATTACAGGTAAAGGTATTTGATTTATCAGGCAATTTTTATTTTTTTGATTCTCACTGTTATTTAAAAAGTTCGGGATGTTGTTTATTAAAGTCTGTTGCATCCTGGTAAGCTTTTGCAATGGCCAGCAGGGTGGCTTCATCATATAACTTACCAATTAACGTAATGCTGGTAGGCAGGTTATTTTTATTTATACCCGTTGGAAAAATTACAGCCGGATGACCGGTAAGATTGGTGATGGATAACTGGTTGCCACCATAGGTAGGACAAATAAATGCATCGTAATTTTTTATGACCTCGTTTACTTTTTGCATCAGTATATAGCGATGACGATAGGCATTTATATATTCCACAGCAGGAATAAAGCGTGATGAACGGAATTGATTGGGCCAGTCGCCCTTGCGCTGCCTCGTCAACATATCATCCATATCACTACGGGTTAGTTCATCAAACTGGGCTGCACATTCAGCGCCTATGATAATACCCACGATGTC
>JBKJLT010000314.1:0-4703 GCA_046596765.1 Ferruginibacter sp.
CTCATCATCATTACAAAAGATAAAGATTTTTCTGTAAAACAAATTTTAAAAGGTTCTCCTCCTAAAATTGTTCATATTAAGTTTGGCAATTTAAAATTGGCTGAATTTATTAGGGTCATAAATACATGCTGGGTAAAAGTTGAAACCCTTTTACAACAACATTCAATAATCAATATTTATAAAGACAGTATAGAAGCAATAAAATAAAAGATGGTAACTATATCTCCCTTTAAAGCACTAAGACCCGCAGCAGATCTGGCAAAGCAGGTAGCATCCCGCCCTTATGATGTATTAAACAGCAAGGAAGCAAAAACAGAAGCACAGGGAAATAATGTAAGCTTTTTACACATCACCAAAAGTGAGATTGATTTGCCCGAAACCACCGATACACATGCAGCCAAAGTATATGAAAAAGCAAAAGAAAACCTTGATGCTTTTATAAGCCGTAACATT
Source organism: Ferruginibacter sp. (assembly GCA_046596765.1). Classification (GTDB taxonomy): domain Bacteria; phylum Bacteroidota; class Bacteroidia; order Chitinophagales; family Chitinophagaceae; genus Ferruginibacter. Next base: position 454 of record JBKJLT010000314.1, read on the forward strand.
TTATTCAGGGAAAGCAAGGCCTGTTATTATATTTACGAATTGGTGATGCCCGCCCGTGCCGGATCGGACGGGAATGGGAAAAGCCAGACTGGTTTGGTTTGCGGCAGTTCTGTTGATGATTATGAAAACGGACTCATAAAAAAACATGAATTCACCCGGCCCGAAAAAGAACTGGACAGGATCAATCATATAAAAACCACCGGTGCACAAACAGGCAATGTATTTTTAGCCTACCGCAATGTTGCTGAAATTGATGCATTGATAAATAAGTGGAAAGAAAAAAATCCCGTTTATAATTTTACCGCTGACGATGGCATTCTGCATACGGTTTGGATTGTGAACGATAATGATACCATTGAAAAAATCTCGAACTTGTTTAAAGAAAAAGTACCCTGCACTTATATTGCCGATGGCCACCATCGTGCAGCTTCGGCAGCCAAAGTACGGGTTGCACTTGGTAGCGAAGCACACGAAGGTTCAGGTATTTTTTTAACAACGCTTTTTCCTGCAAATGATTTGCACATTATGGATTACAACCGCGTGGTTAAAGATTTAAACGGACTTAATGAAGATGATTTTTTATCGGCCATAAAAAATAATTTTGCTGTAGAAAAAGCAGACAAAGCATTTTCACCTGCCAAACTCCACGAAATTGGCATGTACTTAAACAAACAATGGTATCGTTTATCTGTAAAAGAAAATACCTACACAGAAGACCCTATCGGGGTACTTGATATATCCATCCTGCAAAATAATTTATTAGATCCTGTGCTGAGCATTAAAGACCAACGCACTGATAAGCGGATTGATTTTATTGGCGGTATCAGGGGTTTGCAGGAACTGGAAAAAAGGGTGAACAGCGGCGAAATGGCGGTGGCATTCAGTTTGCACCCCGTAACCATTCAGCAGTTATTTGATATTGCCGACAGCGGCAATGTAATGCCACCCAAAAGCACCTGGTTTGAACCTAAGCTAAGGGATGGCCTGCTTACGCATTTAATAACTGATGCCGGGGCCGGGTAATACTGTTAATCTTTAAGGCATCATAATCTCCTATTGCATTTCATTGTATCTTTAATTTAATGAAAAAAATATTTTTAATACTGATTTCGGTTTGTTGCCAAACTATTTTGTTTGCCCAGGAAGCCAAACAATTGCATGATAATGCAAAAGACTTTATGCATAAGGGCGATTATCCCAATGCAATACTGATACTTAACCGGGCATTAGCCAAAGAACCTAACAATCTTGAAATTGCCAAGGACCTGGGCCTGAATTATTACTACTCGAAAGATTATAATAAATGTATTGAGGTTTTAAAACCTTTGTTTGAAAGGAATGATGTAGATGACCAATGCTTTCAGATAGCCGGAGATGCCTACTGGGCTTTGGAAGATGCTACAGGAGCTGAAAGCATGTACAGAAAGGGCATAAAAAAATTACCAAATAGCGGCCCGCTTTATAACGAACTTGGTAAAGTACTCTGGACCCGCAGCGACTTCACCGCTATTAAAGAATGGGAAAACGGAATTGAAAATGACCCTGGCTTTGCAGGCAATTATTATAATGCCAGTAAATACTATTACTTTACCACAGATAAGGTGTGGAGTTTATTGTATGGTGAGATTTTTATAAACATTGACCCGAAAAGCTTATACAGCGCCGAAATAAAAAACATTTTACTGGAAGGCTATAAAAAATTATTTGCAGATGCCAACCTCGAAAAAAACAATAAAGACAAAAGCCCTTTTGCAATTGCCTATTTAAAAACCATGAACAAGCAAAGTTCACTTGTAAACTCGGGCATAAATACAGCAACATTAACCATGATAAGGACCCGTTTTATTTTAGAATGGGATGCTAATGGCAATGCTGCAAAATTTCCGTTTAAATTATTTCAGTTACAAAAGCAATACATACAGGAAGGATTGTTTGATGCTTATAACCAATGGGTTTTTGCAACCACCGAAAATCTGCCTGCGTATCAAACCTGGACCAATACACACAGCAAGGAGTATAATGCGCTGAACCGTTTTCTACAGGACAGAATATTTAAAGTGCCGGCCGGGCAATATTATCATAAGTAACGTATTAGTTTCATATCCGTGCCTCATCTAAATATCATTAAACGATGAAGAAATCAGTTTTATTTTTTTTAGTAATCTTCACCCTTACAAATACATTTGGACAGATCGATAAAAACGGAAATTCAATTTTCAACAGCAATTTAATTAGTGAAGAAAAGTTTGACAATTTTGAATTAACATCAAGCTATTACAATATAAAAGAAAATATTTCCAATAAGCAGTCGTCTGTTTATGTAAGCGATACCCCAACATTAGATGAGTATATTAAATTTTCAAGAAATTTACCTGCAACAATTTTTATTGCCCACAAAGGAACAACTGTAATTTGCATGATCATGTTGTTGCAAAAAAACGACAACGGTAAAACAACCCTTACTTATAATATTCTAAATCCCAACACAAAAAAGAGCTTCCAGGCACCCTGCAACGTTTGGGGAGAAATTAATGAAAAGAGAGCGGAAGAACTTTTGCAATTAATGCCCGACAAATCATCTGTGCTTGTAGATCTGCCCAATAATGGGAAAGGACTTTTATTTAATGATATAGTTTATAGAATACAGCCATTTGATAAATTAAAAGCAGAGGTAATAGAAATTGTAAATCAAATAACGGGTAATGTAAAACAACCGGAAGAAATTAAAGACATAGAAGAATTTATAAAAAAAGAAACCGTTGGCGGTAAACTTGATTTTAATAAAGTTCTGGAAAATGAAACCCAGTCTATGTATATGTATGATAACATACTTTACAGCAAAAAAGATTTTGCTATTTTTTTATGGGCCAAAAAGGTAAAAATACTGGGTATTAAGTCTTCAAAAAAAGCGGCTACACTTTGGGAGGAAATAAATGGCAAAGAGTTGACAAAGCCTGAAAAAAACGCTTTGGAAAAAGGATTTGACAGCAAGGACTTACCAAAATAAGTTAACCCGGCTGCATAGTACTAAAATCACTATTTTTTATTAACTTGTTGCTCAAACTAAATTTTTATGGAAGAGCAACGAGATGAAAAATTATGGCAGCTTGCCAAACGCCGTGCAGATTTTCAAAACAGCCTGATTGGATTTGTAATTACGACCGGCATTTGCTGGGTTATATGGTATTTAACTTCTGGCCGCCATGGTAATAATTACGGCACGCCCTGGCCTTTATGGGTTATGCTGGGTTTAGGCATTGGCCTGGTTTTTAAGTTTTTGAAAGCTTATAAAACCGATAAAGACACGATTGCAGAACGTGAATACGAAAAGCTAAAGAATCAGGGTAAATAAATAACGAACGATTGCATATATGAATGAACATTCCAGATTATTCGACTACATCGATTTTCAGTTAAACAAGTTTCCTAAAACAGACATGTTTAGCGGAAAAGAAAACGGAAAGTGGATAAACTACAGCACAGCCGAAGTAAAAAATATAGTTAATAACCTTAGTGCGGGTTTATTAAAACTTGGTGTAAGTGGTAATGATATGACCATTGAAAACCAGGATAAGATTGCCCTTATATCCAAAAACCGACCTGAGTGGTTAATGCTGGATATGGCCTGCCAGCAAATTGGTGCTGCCCTTTGCCCCATTTACCCCACAACCAATGTTAGCGAACTGGAATTTATTTTTAATGATGCTACAGTAAAGCATGCGTTTGTAAGCGGCCAGGAAATTTTAGATAAAGTAAATATCGTCAAAGGCAATGTGCCAAGCCTGGTTAACGTTTACAGCTTTGATGAGTTGCCCGGAGTTACCTTCTGGAAAACATTATTAACGGACATTACAGCCGCCGACCTGGAAAAAATGGAGGCAGTAAAAGCAACCATTAAAGCAGAACATTGTGCCACCATCATTTACACATCTGGCACAACAGGCACTCCAAAAGGGGTTATGTTGAGCCACCGGAATATTGTTACCAATGTTATCAATTCGAAAAACAGTTTCCCTTTTACAGATGATCCTAATGCAAGGGCGTTGAGTTTTTTACCCCTCAATCATATTTTTGAAAGGATGGTTTCCTTTATATACATCAGCAGCGGCGCTTCAATTTATTATGCCGAAAGCCTGGATACCATTGCTGAAAATCTGAAAGAAGTAAAACCAAGTTTGTTTTCAACTGTGCCCCGGCTTTTAGAAAAGACCTACGAAAAAATAATGGCCAAAGGCGCTGAACTTAGCGGC
>JBKJLT010000316.1:0-3551 GCA_046596765.1 Ferruginibacter sp.
TTTCTAAAAGTAATAATGAAATACAAACTTCTATCAATTGCTTGCCGCAAGCAACCCCTAAGTGTATAAACGACAGCTACAAAAATGCCGGAATGCAGTACTGTAAAGGATTACAAATGAAAGATGCGTAAAATAATATTTAAAATTTGGGTAAATATACTTAAATTGAATAGTAAAATTACTATGCAAGGTTATAGTAGCTTTACCTTCGTAGTTATACTAAGAAGAAAAAATAAGTCTGCGGCTTTTACTTATTGCCCTTATTTATTTTACAATATTAGGCAGAAGCATTAATAAAGACATATTCATCATATATGTTTATATTAAATGGAGTAAAATGTTTAAAAAAGTATTGGATTTGTTAAGCGGGCTTTATTAAAAAAGTTGATTGGCAGGGTGAAACAAGCACAAACAGGGTTCATCGCAGATAATTGGAACTATATGTATTTCTATTGGATAATTGGATAATTGAATATTCGTTTAACCAATGCCAATCAACTGCTGCAAATGTATGGCAGCCCCTGTAACTGCACAAGCGGATTAACGCCCTTTTTTTGTTTTCAGGAAATACCTTTTAAAAAGTATTTATGCAAATACATGCTGTATTTACCCTGATACTGCAATGGTAAATTTACGAAGTGCTTTTACGTGAGATGTTGACTATAAAGGATTTGATAAAATGATTGCACAAATAATACCCTAAAATGAATATAATTAACATGAAAATTGTAACTTGAAGCCTGTTAATATTAAACCAATTATCAAAACTATGAGAAACGACAGCTTAATTAAAATTGCAATTGCTGACGACCATAAAATTTTCAGGGATGGTATAAAAATGGCCCTTTCGGGTAAGCATGATCTTAAAATGTTGTGGGAAGCCGAAGACGGTAAAGATATGATGCATAAAATTGCCATTAAAAAACCCGAAGTGCTTTTAATGGATATACGGATGCCCGAAATGGATGGTATTAATGCCATACAGCTTATAAGAAAAGAATACGAGGACATTAAAATTATTGTGCTTACCATGTACGATGACCAGCAAATGATCAGCAAGATGATGGAAATGGGTGCCAATGCCTACCTCACAAAAACAACTGACCCCGAAGAGATTTACGAGGCGATACTTACCTGCATGAATGATGATTTTTATTTTAATGATCTGGTTAATAAAGCAGTGATGGGAAAACTGATGCAGAAAAAAAATGTAAGGCAGCATTATGGCAGCAATACCCCGGTAAATTTTAATGAAAAGGAACTGAAAATACTGCAACTGCTTTCAGAAGACAAGACCACCGAAGAGATATCAAAAATAATTTTTCTCAGCCCACGCACTATCGAAACCATACGCCAAAACATGAAAACCAAGGTAGATGCCAAAACTATTGGCGGATTGATCATGTATGGTATGCGTAATAAATTGATAGAGTAGTATTGTTCGCATATCACGGCAAAATTAAAAGGTAGATAATATGCTTTATTAAAAATTAATTAATCCATTCTGAAAAGCATAAACAACCAATTCTGTGCGGCTATGCACCTCTAATTTTATAAATAGTGCCTGCCGGAAACTGTTGATATACCGCAGATTTACATGCATGATCTTGCTAATTTCGTTGTAAGACTTTTCTGTGGCGCACAATTTTAAGAACTCAATTTCCATTTCACTCAGGAGTAAATTCTCTATAGCTAAATTTCTGCCTGGTTCTTTTTTGAAAAGCGAAGCTATTTTTTCAGCAGTGCGGTTACTGTAAAAAATTTCTCCTGCTGCTATCTTAAGCAATGCATCTCTTAACTCCACCGGATGAATATCTTTTTTTAGAAAACCGCTTACACCCAGTTGCAACATACGTATCAGCACTATTTCGCTGCCATACATGGTAAGTATCACAATTTTTATTTTCGGGTGCTGTTTTACCAGCCATTTTGCCGTTTCATAGCCATCCATTTTTGGCATGTTCAAATCCATAACCAAAATATCGGGCTGCACGCCACTTTCTATTAACTCAATTACCTCATTGCCGTGGGCTGCTTTTGCAATCACATTAAATTCCTGAAACCCATCAATAAGATTTGCCAATGCATCCCGCAAAAGAATATGGTCATCTGCCAGTATTATGTTATAAAGCTTAGTTGCTGTCATACATTGGTATTTCTATTTTTATTTTTGTGCCAATATCGCTGCTGTTTATGCTTACATATCCTTTTAGCATAGCGGCTCTTTTTTTAATGTTTTGCAAACCGGTGCCGGGCCGGGTTTCAGTGATATTAAAACCTTTGCCATTGTCATGTATTTGTATTACAAGCTGATTTGCAGCGTTGTACAATTTAATGTGTATAACAGTAGCTTCGGCATGTTTTACAATATTATTCAGCGCTTCCTGCACCATGCGAAAGAGCAACAGTTCTGTATCTATATCCAGATAAATGGGATTGCCGGTGGCTGAAAAATTAATTGTATGAACCCCGGGTTTTGCCAATTGCACTGCTTCAAACTCCAGGGCTTTTATAAGGCCGTTGCTTAAAATAATTTCACTGCTCATACTGCGGCTCAGGTCGCTCAGGTGGGTAATTACTTCGCTAATTATATCAATAGTGTCGTTTACCTGTAACCTGGCTTTTTTCATATCAGCAAAATCAAAAGTATGTAAATAAAGTTTTGCCAGTGTAAGTTTCTGGCCAATATTATCGTGTATTTCCCGCGATATGGTTTGAAAAGTCTGTTCCTGTATTTCCAGTTGCGACTGCAGCAGTATATTTTCATGCGATATTTTAAGGGTTTCTATATCCTTAAAATACGCATTCTGTTTTTGCTGGTAGCGGTAAATAATGGTAGCAATAAATACAGCCATGCCCAGTATCAGCATTACCGACACAACAATAAACACAATTATAAATTCTGTGGGTGCCTTAAGCATACATAACTTTTAATAATGAACAGGTACATTATAATGAGCGACATATTTTGTACTGAAAAAATCTGGAAATATAAATTTGAATATTCCTCGGTTTTCGGAATAAACGGCGTTAATGAACTTACAGGGAAGCCGATGCAGGAGGAGAAAAAAATGCCCATCACCAGCCAAAAGGCCGATGATTGTACCAGCACTAGTGTTGGTTTATTATTCATTAAATCTTTTAAATAAAAAAAGCACAAAACAAGCAAGATTAAATTGGGAACTATACTTGGCCGGATCTCAACATTTGCAAAATGAACAACAAAGGTTAAACTAAACAGAATGGGAATTGACAAAAGTAACAACCACTTTATTTTTTTTTCAAAAACAGAATTTTTTAGCAAATCAAAAAAAAATAAAGCAAGCATTCCATACTGCAGAAGTATTAATACCTGTTCAATAAAAATTCTGATTTTTAATCCATAGCGCCAGGTATAATTATTACTGGCAATAGTATTTACAGATAACAAAAGCCCCAGTATAATAAATGCAAAAATGTATTTGTAATAATGCGGCTTTACTTTTTTTGCAAAAGCAAGTGCGATAAAAAAACTAATTGCTATAATAGCCGATCCAAGTAATACTATGAAG
>JBKJLT010000402.1:0-2929 GCA_046596765.1 Ferruginibacter sp.
TTAACAAAAGCACTGGCGGCTGAACTTGCTCCTAAAATAAGAGTGAATTGTATTGCACCTTCATTAACCGATACTCCTTTAGCCGCTTCATTGTTAAATAGCGAACAAAAAAAAGAGGCCAATGCACTGCGGCATCCTTTAAAAAGAATTGGCACTACGGAGGACATTGCAAATTTGGCAGCATTTTTACTTTCCTCAAAAGCAAGTTGGATAACAGGACAAATTTTACATGTAGATGGAGGTATGTCCTCCCTGAAAAATTAACCAATTATTTATAACCTTTTGTAGATAAAATAACAGAAACATTTCTATCGGCCCGTTGGGAAAATTTAATTATGGCTAATTATGTCGTGAACCCCGATGTGTTAAAACCGTATTTGCCGCATGGTGTTGAACTGGATTTTTACAATAATAAAACCTATGTAAGTTTGGTTGGTTTTATGTTTATAAAAACAAGCCTGTTTGATATCCCCATCCCATTTTTAGGAACATTTGAAGAAATCAATCTGCGTTTTTATGTAAAACGGTTGGAAGGAGATACCATTAAGAGAGGCGTTGTATTTATAAATGAAACCGTTCCGTATAAATTAGTAGCGTGGCTTGCAAATAAATTATATAAAGAACATTACATCGCTATTCCAAAAAAAAATACAATAGAAATTACAAGTCTTTCCAAAAATATAAGGTATCAATGGAAAATAAATAAAGAATGGAATCACATAGCCGTAAATGCAGCAAAAGAAATTGAGCAAATGTTGCCGGGCAGTGTGGAGGAATTCATCTTTGAACATTACTATGGATATACAAAAATAAATAATCAGGTTTCCCAGGAGTACAAAGTGAATCATCCCAGGTGGCAGTTGAATAAGGTAATAGATTATTCCATTCATTGCAACTTTCGATCAATGTATGGAAACGATTTTTCCTTCTTAAGTAATCATCAACCTGATTCGGTTATTATTGCTGAAGGCTCACCAGTTACCGTTAAATGGAAACGAACTTCATTCTAAATAATTATATTGATGGAACAAAAAGATATTGACAGGATAATTGAAATGGCATGGGAAGACAGAACACCATTTGAAGCTATAAAAATACAATTTGGCTTTTCAGAGGCTGATTTAATTGCTCTAATGCGAAGAGAGTTAAAACGGAGCAGTTTTAACCTATGGCGCAAAAGGGTAAACGACGGTGTCAGCCAAAAACATTTAAAAAAGCGAATCGTTGAAATTAGCAGGTTTAAATGCTCCAGGCAAAGAACTATTTCAAACAATAAAATCAGCAAGTGATAAATGGCACATTCCTTTAGCTGCGGTTATAGAAATCCACCACCCATAGTAAATCTGTTTCTGATAAATCAGGTGCAAACCCAGAAAGAAAATCGGGGCAATCAAAACAGCTGTATATTGAAATGCCAAAGAAAATTAATAACAAAATAAATCAAAATCCCTATATATAAATGAATAAATCAATTAAACTAATACTTTGCGTTTTCTTTCCGCTTTTAGTAGGTTCTGCATCAGGTATCGCTACTGCAAGCGGAGTAAATGACTGGTTTCAAACAATTAATAAACCAAACTTTAATCCTCCAAATTATTTGTTTGGGCCGGTGTGGACGCTGTTATATATTTTAATGGGGATTTCTTTTTACCTGGTACTGCAAACACCTTATTCCAAATCAAAAAAATATGCCTTTGCTATTTTTTTTATTCAATTACTTTTAAATTTTTGCTGGAGTTTTCTTTTTTTTAAATATCAACTAATAGGAGCAGCATTTATTGATATTATTCTTATTTGGTTAAGCATTATCTGTATGATTTATACTTTTAATAAAATAAATAAAAGAGCAGCCTATTTGCAAGTGCCTTACCTGCTTTGGGTAAGTTTTGCCAGCATTTTAAACGGCGCCATTTGGTGGTTAAATTAACTACAGCAGTCTGACATGAAAGAATTTAAAAAACAAGACCGTCCTTCTAAAATCTGTGTGTGCTGTAAAAGGTCTTTTACCTGGCGTAAAAAATGGGAAAAGGTTTGGGATGAAGTTAAATATTGCAGTGATAAATGCAGGTTGAACAAACATAAACTATGAACAAAGCAGGTATTCTTTTCCCACATCAATTATTTGAGCAAAATATACTTTCCTCAAAATGCGACACCATTTATTTAATTGAAGAATGGCTGTACTTTAAGCAATACAATTTTCATAAACAGAAAATTGCTTTTCATAGAGCAAGTATGAAATTTTATGAAAACTATCTTCAGTCAAAAAAGATTAAAGTCGTTTATATTGATTCATTTAATGAGTTAGCAGATGTAAGAAAACTTGTTCCATTTTTGAAAACAAATGGAGTTAATGCCTTAGAATATATAGATACTACGGATTATTGGCTTGAGCAACGGATTAGCAAAGCCTGCAAGGCTCATAATGTTGAGATAAATAAAAACCACACACCGTTATTTCTTAATTCTACAGAAGATATTGCAACTTATTTTTCTGATAAGAAACGAATGTTTCAAACTGACTTTTACAAACATCAGCGGCTAAGAAGAAATATATTGTTAGAAAAACAACAAAAACCAGTTGGAGGAAAATGGACTTATGATGATGAAAATCGTTTAAAATATCCCAAAGGAAAAACAGTACCTAAAGTAGATTTTTTAAAGCCAACAAATTTTTATACTGAAGCTGTTGCTTACACAAAAAAATATTTTCCTGATAACTATGGCAGGCTAAATACTGATTTTATTTATCCAACTACACATGCCGAAAGTAAAAGCTGGCTGCAAAATTTTTTCAAATCAAGATTTGAATCCTTTGGAGCTTACGAAGATGCCATTCTTTCAAATGAAAACTTTCTGCATCACAGTGTTTTAACACCCATGCTAAATGCAGGCCTGCTAACTCCTCAATTTATTATTGATGAAGTAC
>JBKJLT010000507.1:0-5310 GCA_046596765.1 Ferruginibacter sp.
ATAAATTCGCTGCAAACACAAGCCCAGTTCCGGGAAATCTTTAACGGGGGCAATTTGAACCGTGATATTACCGGCATGTCATTCATAAGACCTTCAAGCGGTTTTGTTTCCTTTACCAGTAATGTGGGTTATACAACAGACAGTGGCCGTACATATATTACCCGTATAGTGAGCCCGGCAAATACCAATTATAACGGCTACAGTGTAAATCTTACGTATGGATTTCTAACTGCCGGTGTTCATGTATTCAGCAGCAGTTCATTGTTGCTCTATGGTCACTTCGGCGGTGCACCTTCAATTCTCTCTTCATCTGACCAGGGACTTACCTGGAAACTAGTAAGCCACACCCCTGTAACCGGGGATATTTATAATCGCATCTTCGACATTAAATTTCCTGGGGGTAGCACCACAACCGGCTTTGCTGTGCATCATAACGAAATATTAAGAACCACCAATGGCGGCCAAACCTGGTCAGTAGTGAGGAGTGGCCTTTCAAACAAAGAAAAACTGAGTTTTGCAAGTGCTACCACGGGCTTTGCCTGCGGCGGTTACACCCTGATGAAAACTACCGATGGTGGATCTAACTGGAGTACCAGTAGCATGCCGCTGCCCACCAGCAGCTCATCAGACTATAACAATGTTTACTTTACCAACACTAATCTTGGTTATTTAACTGAAACCCTTAAAAAAGAAGTTTGGAAAACGGCCAATGGGGGCAACACCTGGACTAAGATGAACAATGAAATCATTAATCCTGTTAGTGGAAACAGTCTTTTATTTATCAACGACAGTACAGCTTTTTTAACAGAGCCCTACGCTTACCAAATTTATAAAACCAGCGATAGCGGCAAAATATGGGAGCCCTGCAAAAAGAACAGTAATTACAATTACCTGGGCTATGGCTTTACTTGCCTGTATAGCAGCGGAAATTATACCTGGGCTGGTGGCTTAGGCGAATACCTGATGCTGGGTACCAACCCTATGCCTACTTTACCAAAAGCTTTTTTTAAGATAGATACTACAAATTATTACCAGGCTGGTTTGGTGAAACTGTTTAGTTTAAGTAAGCCGGTATATATTCACAAATGGTATAAGAATGATACGCTTATTTCAACCGCTGTTAACCCTATTTATACCCGTGGTAATTATCCACTCAGGGATACTATAAAATTAGTAGTAGATAACGGCACTGAAAAAGACAGCAGTATACAATATTTTGTTTTTCCTACACCAGGCACAGGGCCAAGCATCAGTTCCTTTTCACCTGCATCTGGTACTGCCATGCAGGATATTACCATTACCGGCAATAATTTTAATGGTGCAGATAACGTATATTTTGGCGGTGTGGCCGCCCGCTATGTGAATGTGCAAAGCAATACCCGTATCGTGGCTACGGTACATCCCAACGGTGCAACAGGTAGTGTGGTGGTTACCAAACCCAGCAGTCCTTCCGGAACTATGGCCGGTTTTACTTTTTTACCCAAGCCGGTATTAAACAATTTTACGCCGCTTTTTGGGCCAGTGGGCAGCACGGTAACAATTAACGGATCGCTGTTTAGCAATGTGCCTGCTGAAAATACTGTTTATTTCGGGCCGGTTAAAGCAGTGGTACAGAGTGCAACCAGCACCCAATTGACCGTTACTGTTCCCAATGGCGCATCATATGGGCCAATAAATGTTACGGTAAAAACCACCAGTGTTCAATCTGCCCTTTCATTTGATGTGACATCAACCGCCGCAGTGGTGGTGCCGCTTTCTCAACCGGTACGTTTTGATATGGCTGTTGGTACACAACCAAAAAATGTTATTACTGCTGATTTTGACGGCGATGGAAAACCCGATATTGCCGTATGCAACAAAGGCAGCAACAATATACTTGTTTACCGGAATATTGCTACTGCTGACAGTATCATCTTTGGCGCTGCTTATGCCATTGTTAATGGCGTGGCCAATCCTATGCGGGTGATGGCAGTTGATGTAAATGGTGATGGCAAACCGGATATTGTTGCCTCTCACCTTATCAGCTCGAGTCCTTATTCCGGCAACAAAATCTCGGTTAATATCAATACAGGTTCAGCAGGTAATATCAGTTTTGCTGCTATGCAGGAATATTCCACCGGCACCAATTTTAATTACTTTAATCCCGAAACGCTTTCCTGGGCAGATTTTGATGGGGATGGAAAAAACGATGCAGGAGTTGCCAGTCTTTTTGATGAGAAGATCAGCTTGTTCATTAATAAAGGCAGTTCTGTAACAAATCTTTTGTCACGTTATGATCTGTCATATGGTTATCCCGTTTCAGCATTTGCCTTAAAGGATATTGATGGAGATGGCAAACCCGATGCGCTTGCAGGTACCACTGCTTTTTATGGAAGCGGTTTTTTCTACATCTCCCTCAATCAAACGCAGTTGGTAAACAATGCCATTATGCTGGCACCCGCTGTAGAATTTTCAAACGGCCAGTATGTTTCGCCAAGACATATCAATACAGTTGATATTGATGTGGATGGTAAACCCGATGTTGTGGTAACCGATTCGGGTCAGAATAAACTTTTCATTTACCTTAACCAGAGTGTGCCAGGCACGCTTACCCTTGCCACACCTATTGAAATGTTCCCCGGTTCAAAAACCTACAATACCGAATTTGGCGATATGAACGGCGATGGCAAACCTGATATGGTTGTTACCAACCGCGGATCTAATAATGTTTCGCTGTATATCAATACCAGTACAATTGGTAATATAAGTTTTGCTGCTCCACAGAACCTTAATGTGGGCACCGGCCCCGAAGGCCTTACCCTGGTTGACCTGGATGGAGATAACAAAATGGAGATTATAACAGCCAACAATGCACAGAACAAATTAAGCATACTCCATTGGCCGGGCACCATTGATTTTTGGGTTTGCCCACCTTACACTACGTTTACTTTACCGGCCAATATCAGTGGCAGCAATTACCAGTGGCAGGCCGATACCGGCAGCGGCTTCAGTAATATTGCAAACAACGCCAATTACAGCGGCGCAACTACAAATTCACTTGTTATATCGGGTGCAGGCACCAGTTGGACGGATTATAAATTCCGTTGTATTGCTGATGGGTTTACAGGGCTTGCTTACCGTTTAAAATTCGGGAATGTTTGGACTGGCACCATCAGCAACGCCTGGGAAAATGCCGGAAACTGGAGCTGTGGTACTGTGCCCGTAGCTAATGCGGATGTTTATATCAATAGTGGTTATGTTGTTATCAGTTCTAATGCTGTGGTATATTCGTTAAGGGTTAATCCTTCGGCTACTGTAAACGTAACGGGTGGTTTTTCTCTAACAATTTTACATTAAGTTTTCATCAGCCTGCGTTTGGCAAAGTCTCCCGAAATATTTGCCTCGCAGGCAAGAATGATAACCAAGGTGGTTTGGGATCCACTGGCGCAAGGTGTTGCTTCCACAATCATGTTTCAGTCCACATAGTTCATAGATTACTTGTGCCGACAAATTCTACCGGACTGTGTCCGCATTTCTATGTACAAAATATCAAATAGTATTAACCTTAAAATTCAAACTGTTCCATTTATCAAATAGTTTTAAAATAACTAAATAAAGCCATACTTTAGATAACTGTTAATTCTCCATTTGAACAAATAAAAAAAAACTTATGGCACAAACGATGAAGCGGGTTGTAAAAATTGCAGGCCCATTTAATAAACAGGATGTATTGGTTGATTCACTTATACCCGGCGAAAGCTATTATTACCTGGGTACAAACATTTTACCATTGGAAGTAGTAGATCTGCTTACCATGAAATGGGCTTATAAAATTGATAATGGAAAAATTACTCCTTTTTTGAAAACAAAAACCAGCAGAGCGGAAAATAATAACATGTTATCAGGTTCGCTGCCTAAAGATATTCCGGCAACTGAAATAACTGTGTACGCTTATTTTAATAAACCCAGCGATGACGTGAGTATAAGAATGTCTGTTGCAAAACCAGCCGCCGTGGCAAAACCGTCAGCAGCCGCCACTCTGCCAAAACCAGTTATGCCAGCCGCAGCAACGCAAAAGGGAATTCTGGAAGAGATGAAAGAACTGGTTGACAGGCATATTCCGTATAGCCAAACCGGTGAAAGGGCATCGTTACAACCCGAAGGATTAAAAAACCTGGATTGCTCGGAAACAGTGGGCATCTTTCTTCATAAACTGGGCGTAATGCCAAAGCTGGTAGCTATTGATACCAGCCTGATGACCAACGAAATTCATTTTAGAAATGCTATAGGAACTGCCAACATTGATTTTTTGGCAGGAAGTAACAAACCTGATTTTAAACCCCGGCGTGGAGATATTTTTGTATGGAGAAAAGGCGTTGGCCATACAGGTATTGTGTACGATTACAACCCTGCTACCGACCTGGTATCTATTTTAGAAGCTATTGGAAATGTTGGCAGTGCTGATGAAGCAACCAACCGTAATAATGGTGGAGAAGCTCAAAAAGGATGTTCGAGAACTGCTGTTTACAAAAGAGCCGGCAAAGCACTTGCTGCACACGGGGGCTGGGTTGGTTATTACAGGCCAAAAAATGTTAGCAGGGAAATATAAATATTATTGGATTCAATTTTTAAAAGAGGCTGCAAGTATCAAGTATGTGCAGCCTTTTTTTTGTGCCGTGTCATATACCTTTGCAAAATGTAGCCGGGCTTTGAAAATCCGGTAGAACATTAAAAATTTTTGCTCAATATTATTTAAAGTTGAAAGCACGTCAAATAATTTACATAGTAATTAGCAGCATCTGCATTTTACTTAATCTACTGGTAGATGTCTTTCAATTCAGGGATATAAAAAACAATGTTACCAGTGATGCATATGGGATCGGATATTTATTTGGTCAACATATTTTGCTATTGATAGGGATCATTTTATTTATGAGTGCATATAAACTCAAAAAGAAAATTCGCAATCAAAAAAGCGACCAATTGGAAAAGGAAATTAATAATATAGGAAAATCTTCTTAAATGCCCATAGTATACAATCTTTGCCTTGTTTCGTATGCCGAACATGGTAGTAACTTTGTAAACTAAGCAGTGAGCCATAAACCGAATAGTATAACGAAAATTATCAGAAACATACCATACAACTGTGCAGACTTTTTTCTGGTTCGTTCATGTTTGTTGTACCAAAATAAACTTGCTTTTGGTGATATGAAACCGATAACCAGCATGAGTAAGCAGGCTACAATGAGCAGGAATAAAATATTTTCAAATCCCAATTTGCTTATTTTAGAGTGTATTGTAAAATTTAAAATTATCCATTTTAAAATTAAG
>JBKJLT010000549.1:0-3670 GCA_046596765.1 Ferruginibacter sp.
GAACCCACCAAAACAAAACGGATTGCACTCGTTATTAAAACCATGGTACGTAAAATGGATTTTGGTGCCATGTTGCGTGAAGATAGAGATGAGCGAAAAATGCTGGGTAGGTAAAGAAGCAGTATGGACAGACTCTGAAAATTAAATAGCTTTTCTATAATTGAACCCCATCCAGTATCAAGAATCAAGTATCAAGTATCAATTATCAAGCATCAATGCAACAAAATAGTTGTTCCTTTTTGCTGCACTCTTTTGCCGGTATCAATATTTGTGTAAGTCAATATCCACACATAAGTTCCCAGATCAGCAGGTTGGCCTTTAAATTTCCCATCCCATCTTTTTGTCCAGTCCCGGGTTTCAAAAACCAATTGCCCCACCCTGTTAAATACCCTGAACAAAAGGTCAGTTGCCTTGTAAGCATTTAGTGGATATAACTGATCGTTAAGCCCATCGTTATTGGGTGTAAATGCATTGGGTACGGCAATATAACAGCTATATGGTATCAATATCTTTTGGGTAGCCGTATCAAAACAACCCAGATTATTCTTTACTATCAATCTTGGAAAAACATTTCGGTCGGGTTTTTGGGTAATATAAGATTGTGGTAATGGCGAGGGAGTATTGTCTGTAAACCCGTTTGCAAAATCCCAGTTGTAGCTTACAATATTGCCAGTGCTTTTATTTAAAAAAGTTGCCAGCTCGTTGGGGCATACAACGGGTGTTGCTTCAAACGCAGCATTCAATGCATTATCTAAAAAGATAGAAACCGTATCGCTGGTATCGCGGCAAATACCGTTTGATACGATCAGGTAAGTTTTTTTAAGCCCGAAGGAGCCATACAATACCGTTGGATTTTGCAGATTACTGCTGCGGGTTCTGTCAAAATTCCATTTCCAAAAATTCACTTCATTAGCAGCATTATGAAAATAATTGATGGTATCCCGGTCGCAACCATATTTAATAGCATAACTAAAATCGGCATTCACGGTATCTTTTGTATTGAAGATGAGCGTAGCTCCGGCAGGGGTTTCCTGTCCGCATTCATCAATAATGGTATTACCATCGCTACCGGTTTTCAGTTGTATCTGGTAAGTTCCTTTTGTGCTGATGGGACCGGATAATGCGGTAGCCAGTTTTACTTTGATGATGGGCGTTAATCCATCCGCATTGCAATTACCAGAGGCACCAACAACAGTTACAGGTTCGGAACCTGAAAGCATGGTTATCACAAAATCGCTGCCATCGGCTGCAATGCTGCTGCATTTAATATTTTTTTTGAAAACCAATATCACTTCATCAGGCTTACAACCAGGTGGCGTAATACTATCCATAGGTGTTGGCACCAGCGGATAAATAATCATGGGGATGCTTTCGCCAACGGGTATTCCCCTATCGCAATTATCCAGAATGGTATTTCCATCTGTGCCGTTACCTATATTGATGCTGTAAGTGCCGGGCGGCAAAGGCGCATCCAGCGTAAGCACAAGCGAGTCCATATCAAAACTTGTGGTGCAACCAAGTGCTGTAGCCGAAATTACATTTGCCAATGCCGGGGTTATGGTAAACTCCGATCCTGTGGCGGTAAGACTGCTGCACCTCATTTTTTTATTTAGCTTGATGGTGGCTTGTGTACCATCGCAGGCAGCACGGGCACTCTCCAGGTGTGGTTCTTTGGGATCGGTGATGCTGGCAGTACCACCGCCAAATGACAGGCCGTATCCATTTGGCGTATCGGTAAAATGACTCACAAGCATGATGTAATTTCGTCCCGCTATCAGCGTAGGCATAGCACTCATCAGCGGAACACCGGAACCATCGCACTGACGTAAACTGCTGGCCGATGCACTGGTACCCGTAACACCAAACTCAGCACTCCAGTTAAAAGCAACAATCAAACTGGCATCGCTGTAAACGTCATCTGGATTTCGGCCAGTAATATCAAATATTTCCCAATCATAGTCTTCGGGTGAATTAGGTCTTATTTGAAAACCCAAAGTGCCTGTTGCAAAGCAGGTAAATTTATACCAGAAAGGATTTTTATCAGAAAAAGGTGCCCGTGAACAAGGAGGCGCAGGAATTGAGCGGCCACCACAATAAGGAACTGTACTTTGTGAAAATACCGAAGTGCCACAAACCGGAAATGCAGTAGAAGGATTTTGCCCTAGTGTGGTGCAGATTTGAGCATTTACCTGCGTTGCTATCGAAAAACAAAAAATAATCAGTACAAGTATTTTTCTAATCATAAGTCAGGTAAAATTATTACAAAGACGCCTTTAATGGCATTAGTGCTGCAAAGGTTAGTAAGGTTTTAACAGGTTTGATGATAAAAACTGATTGATTACATAATCATCCGGATATTAAATGCCTCTATTTAACCTTCCCTTTTATCTCTTGCAATTTTAATAAAGCCTCCACCGGTGTTAATCGGTTTATATCTACAGCTTCCAGTAAATTTCGTATCTCATCAAAGGTTGCAGAGTGTGCATCAAAAATACTCAGTTGCATTTTTGGGGTATTCAGATTCTTTAATTTTTCATCCATATTTACCGTCTTACTGTCTTCCCGGCTAAGTTCAAGTTGTTCTAAAATTTCGTTGGCACGGTCAATAAGTTGCGGCGGCATTCCTGCCATACGTGCCACATGAATACCAAAACTATGTACGCTGCCGCCCGGTGCCAATTTGCGCAGAAAAATTATTTTATTACCAACTTCTTTATTGGTTACATGAAAATTTTTAATGCCTGCTAATTTATTTTCCAGTTCATTCAGCTCGTGGTAATGCGTAGCAAATAATGTTTTGGGTTGATGAACAGAGTTGTGCAAAAATTCTGCAATGCTCCAGGCAATGCTGATGCCGTCGTAGGTAGATGTGCCCCGGCCGATTTCATCCAGTAATATCAAACTGCGCTTTGTAAGATTGTTGATGATGCTGGCAGTTTCATTCATCTCTACCATGAACGTACTTTCGCCGCCGCTTAAATTATCGCTGGCTCCAACTCTTGTAAATATTTTATCAGTCAAAGGAATTTTTGCATCGCTGGCCGGTACAAAACTTCCCATGTGCGCCATTAAAGTTATCAAAGCTGTCTGGCGAAGAATGGCACTCTTACCACTCATGTTTGGCCCGGTTAAAATAATGATCTGTTGTGATGAAGGATCGAGATAAATATCATTGGTAATATAACTTTCACCTGCAGGTAAATTTCTTTCAATCACCGGGTGGCGACTATCTTTCATATCCAGCACAAAATCATCCTGCAACACCGGTTTTTTATATTTGAATTGCAGGGCATTGTTGGCAAAGCAACACAAACAATCCAGCACGGCCATCACATGCCCGTTAACCTGCATGGGAGCAATATAATCCTGTAACTCGTTCAGTAATTCTTCAAAGAGTTGCATCTCTATCTGCAGTATCTTATCCTCTGCTCCCACAATTTTTTCTTCATACTCTTTTAACTCCGGTGTGATATACCGTTCGGCATTTACCAAAGTTTGTTTGCGTATCCAGCTTTCGGGCACTTTGGTTTTGTGTGCATGGGTAACTTCCAGGTAATAACCAAACACATTATTGAAACTTATTTTTAAAGATGATATTCCGGTTGCCATGGCTTCTCGTTGCTGAATTTCCACCAGGTAATCTTTTCCGCCGCTGGCAATTTTACTTAAG
>JBKJLT010000553.1:0-5021 GCA_046596765.1 Ferruginibacter sp.
AAAAAGGGATTGGGCATTAATGCAAGCGTAAGACGGTTAGAAAATTTTGCATTGTATTCTCAAAGAAACCTTGCAGGTAATGTGTATAACGAAGGTGTTGCAAATTATATTCCGGCACTCA
Source organism: Ferruginibacter sp. (assembly GCA_046596765.1). Classification (GTDB taxonomy): domain Bacteria; phylum Bacteroidota; class Bacteroidia; order Chitinophagales; family Chitinophagaceae; genus Ferruginibacter. The sequence continues at coordinate 122 of JBKJLT010000553.1, forward strand.
CCAAACAGTACGACTACAGCTTAACTAATATATATGTTTACCAGGCGCAGCCTGGTTTACGTTTTGAGCCCGGCAGAAATAAAGCCGGCGAAATTGGTGGGCAAATAGATGTTATTTATCAATTTAAAAAAGAAACGCCACTGGGCGGCAAGTATGGTACCAATATAGCTTTAAACTATGCCCAATGGCATGGCCTTAAAGGTTTGTATGATGCAAACAAGCGCAAATACAAGGCAACAAAATTTGCTTTTGGCGAAAAATACTATCATGAAGCAAGTGCCGAGATAAGAAAAAAATGGAGCAAAAAGTTGTTATCAGTTGTTACTTATCTTAATCAGTATTACAACGCAAAGTATGTAGCAGAAACTGCAGGAGAAGTTAAAGCTCATACGATAGTTATAGAAAATACACTCAGAGTTGGTAAACGCAATTCGGTAAGATGGGAAATGCAACATCAATGGGCAAATGCCGAATTTAAAAACTGGGCAGCATTGGCACTGGAGTTTAATGCGGGTGAGCGATGGTCTTTTTTTGCTGTTGATTTATATAATTACGGCAATGATGATGCCGCTGGTAGAATTCATTTTTATAATGCAGGTGCCGCATTTAAAAAAGGTGCCATAAGGGTGCAGGCTACTTATGGCCGGCAGCGTGGCGGATTGGTTTGCATAGGTGGAATATGCCGTTTTGTGCCGCAAAGCGCAGGGCTGAATTTAGGGCTGAATTTAAGTTTCTGATTGGCGAATCAGGTTGTAAAAATTTGTTGCTGTATGAAATATATCAATACGATGCAGTAATTCTTCAAACTCCCTATCAAATAAAGATGCTATTACAATATTACAATTGCCGCCCCAAACTGGCATACCAAACCAACAACCAACCCCATGTAAATTTCTTTTTGGGTATGATCGCTTACAATTAATCTGCTGGTACAAACAACACCCGTTATAAGCAGGGCAAGGGATAGCGGCCATGTCATCAACATGCTGTTGCTGTACATGATGAGGATAAAAATGCCCAGCATACCTCCGCAGCCGATGGCGTGCATACTTATCTTATAAAAAATATTGGCAATTAAGGCGATGGCTGTAGTAAGAAAAACAGCCGTCATAAAAGAAGCAAGCATAGGTGTTAACTCGGGCTTATAATTAAAAAGCACCCTGGCCATCCAGAAGTAAAAGATCATATTGGCGAGGTATGGGCCAATCCTGTCTTGCTGGCTGTGCAACATAATTGATTTTACAAAGCCTAGCCCCTTCATTACCAATAAAGCAAAAGCAGGAAATAAGATGGTGTTTACAGCCGTTGATCTTAGTAACTCAAATTTTGTATAAAAACCAAGACCGGAAAAATAAGATGGATGATAGTTTATTAAAAAAGCAACCACATAAAACGGGATGAACAGCGGGTGAAACACAAAAGAAAAAAGGTGAGCAAAAAATCTCAGGATAATGTGTTGCTTTTGTTGAGGAGCTATATCCTCCAAAATGTTAATGGCTTCTGTCATAATTCTTTTCTTAACCGGGCAACAGATATATTCAGTTGTTCCCTGTATTTGGCAACCGTGCGGCGGGCAATATTGTATCCTTTCTCCTGCAGCATATCCGTTAATTTTTCATCGCTGTACGGATGCTTTTTATCTTCGGCCTCAATAATATCGCTTAATATTTTTTTAACTTCCCGGGTACTTACTTCTTCGCCGCTATCGGTCTGCAGGCTTTCGCTAAAGAAAAATTTAAGCCGGTAGGTTCCAAATTCGGTTTGCACAAATTTACTGTTGGCAACACGGCTAACGGTTGAAATATCGAGGTTGGTTTCTTCTGCAATATGTTTTAAAATCATGGGCCGCAGGTCGGTTTCTTCGCCCGAGATAAAAAAAGCACGCTGGTAATTCATGATGGCTTCCATGGTATTCAACAAAGTATTGTGCCGCTGCTTGATGGCATCAATAAACCATTTAGCCGCATCAATTTTTTGCTTGATAAAAATAACTGCTTCTTTCTGCCGCTTGTCTTTTTTACTGCCGCGGTCATATTCTTTTAGCATATCGCGGTAACCTTCACTAATACGCAGGTCGGGAGCATTTTTATTGTTGAGCGTTAACTCAAGCTTGCCGGCATTGTTGTAAATAAAAAAATCAGGAACAACATAGCTTTCGGCATTTGAAGAGCTGCCACCAACCGAACCTGCAGGCTTTGGATTTAGTTTGATGATCTGGTTTATCACTTCCCTCAGTTGGTCGTCGTTCAGGTCAAACCCACGCTGAATTTTTTCGTAATGTTTTTTTGTAAACTCATCAAAGTATTTTTCCAGCACCCTGATGGCCACTTCTACATGTTTGCCCTCGTGCAATTTTCTTTCTAATTGCAGTAATAAGCATTCCTGGAGGTTACGGGCAGCAATGCCCGGCGGGTCAAATTGCTGTATCTGCAAAACCAGTTCGGCAATTTCTTCTTCAGTAGTTGAAATATTCTGGCGAAAAGCAAGGTCATCCACAATGGCCGAAAATTCCCGTCTTAAATATCCGTCATCATCTAAATTACCAATGATTTGCAGTGCCACTTTTTTCTGATGCTCATCAATGGTAAGCATACCCAACTGCTCAATCATCAGTTCATTAAAGCCTTTTTCAACTTTAATGGGAATAACGCGATCCTCGTCAATTTCAGGGTAATTGGTGTCTTTCAGTTTATAATCGCCTACTTCATCATCGCCTTCATTTACATATTCGCTTATGTCAATATTATCATACTCATCCGCACCGCCGTCCATTTCTTTTTCATCTCCATCGCCTTCTGCGAATTCATCTTTAGCTTCATCGTATTCTGTTTCATGCCCATCCTCAGCTTCCTCTAGTGCCGGGTTTTCTTCAATTTCTTCTTTAATTCTTTCTTCCAACTGGGCAGTAGGCACCTGCAGCAACTTCATCAACTGAATTTGCTGCGGCGATAATTTTTGTAATTGCTTTTGATATAATCCCTGACTTAAAGCCATCTCTTCAAAACTCGATTAGGGTAAAAAATAATTATAAACCAATGCTGAAATAACAACGTAAATTTACAGAGATAAGCTTAGTAAGATGCATAAAAGGGCTAAATTTTTATTTTTTTGCATGATTTTTGTAGCGGGTGTTGCTACAGGGCAAAATTTACGTTCACCTATCTTACAAGACAAAGCCTTTTTTAATTACAAGCCTACCAACCAAAACAGTAGCAAAATCAATATCCAGTCAGCGTTTCATCAGCCAGCTAACAAAAAAAACTTAACTGAAAAAATTGCCATTAAACCAGTTTTACTGTTGAATTCCTTTTCTTGTTCTGTTATTGCTGCTGATTATTATACACAGGGTTTTGGTTTTTTTTGTAAAAAAGAATTACAGTTTGAGAAGGTAACAAAAATTCCATTTAGGTTCAGGCTGGGATCTTTGCAGTATAATGATTATCTGGAGGGAAAACCGAATGCAGTAAGACCATTTTAGATTGTTAAAAAGCGGCTTGGGAAAATGATTGAAATAAAAATAGCTACACAGTTACCATGACCACACCAATTGAATTTTTTTGTCAAGATTCGCTAGTTTAATTAACTCCTGACAGGCTTTGTGAAATTTACTGGTATCGTTATTACAGGGTCCATTACCTCTAACTAAATTATACTTAACCCCGTTATTGGCTTCCAGATAAAAACCATACCCGTCCATTACATCACCGCAATAACCCCTGTCAAAGGCTAATTGCCAGTACCCGGATGCATTTATGAGATCAACAATAGTTTTGCTTTTCTCTTTAGTTATTTTAATTCTTTCTGTACGAAACGAATAAGGCTTCTCAATTTTTATAGCAGCTTTCTTTAGTAACCAAGCATAATATGCAGGATTAAATAATTCAGGAGTGTTTTTGATTATTGAATCCTTGGCTTTAATTTTTCTTAATTCTTCCTCCTCGTGGTCGGGTGGCGGTGGAGGTGCAGGAGGTGCAGGTATTTCCGATCCTGGTCTTTTTTCATCAAGCGGAAAACCCCATTTAAGTATACTTAAGTGCAGCTGCTCAATTGGTGTCAGGTTATCAATACCTATTTCAGGATACGTATTTCCATAACCACTTATGCCTTTTTTAACGATGATTTCATTGCTGGTAAGGGTAATAACATAAGCGTATGAATCTTGATAAACCAATCTGAATATCGCTCTATCGGCTGGTTTAAGACTTAAGTTTTGTTCTTTAAATGCATTAAAGAAATAAGATTGATAATAAGGCTCATAAAATGAATCCTTTCTGGAAATACGCTTCAAAATTGGGTAGCAGTAAATATTTTCTTTGTTGATAGTGTCTTTGGAATCTGGAAAATCATAGCCACCCAAGGGAATTTCTATACTTGCATTATTGTTATCCGCATCATTACAACCACAGCTAAGAATCAGTATTACTAAAATGTATTTCATCAGTCAGGGAATTGATGATATTAATAAAACAGATACTAAACCTCCACTTTCTGCTCACTCAACACTTTCTTTATTACATTCACCATCTGATCACACTTTGTTTTCAACTGCTCATCCGTCCACGCTAAACTAATAGCAGTAGATATGCAACGGCTCATAATGGCATCGCTTGCACTAAAATCTTTTGTGGCATGATGAATTACTGCGGCTTTAAGATCGGGGTGCAAGCTGTTTAAGGTTGCTGCATTTTTCAAGTGGTCCCACTTGCTAATATAATGCCAGTTATTAATGAACCAGTAAAAACTACCAGCTAAAATATTTTGTGCCTTTAGTTCTTCAACAACCGCTTTGGTTATTTCTTCGGTTGGTAAAAACCAGCTTACAAAACTGCAACTGTCGCCACTTTCGTCAGGCACCCGCCTGAAAGTAACTTCTGGTATTGTTGCCAAAGCATTTTTTAAT
>JBKJLT010000003.1:0-3506 GCA_046596765.1 Ferruginibacter sp.
TTCATAACTTAATTTTTCCAGCGGCATGGTAGCACTAAAATCGGTAAAGGGATTAAAAATAAGTTGCGATGATGGCCCGTTAAGTTCACGGTTTGGAATAATGTTGATGCTTGGTGCCGTTCCGTTTTGTAACAACCGAAACAGTTTGCTGGCTCTGTGCTGTAAAACCAAACAGGCAAGAGAGGCTGATTGTAAATAGTAAGTTTTGCATGGTAGTGAAAATATTTTGAGGGTTAATTTAAAAGTATCAAAAGACGATGCATGTAAACAAGGTAGCTGTTTAAACTGAGAACCGAAAGTAATAGAAATATTGTATTTGCTGAATCTGGTTGCAGACTGGTGGATTGAAAGCGGCATCAGGTGATGCCACAAATTACGTTGTTATTAAATGATTGTGGATGGTGACACCTGCGAGTTAGGATCAGTGGGAGTATCTACGCCAATTCGGGGAATTGACTATTCAAAAATTTTAATTTGCTCAACTTTTTTTTCTTTTCGGACTGCATCTTGCAATTGTTTTTTTTGTGCTGAAATTTTCAGTTGATATTGAGCTTTCCATTTTTCGATATCAAGGTCTTTAAGAATATACCAGCCAAAATCGCCTAACGTGCTTTCTATTTTTTCTTCAGCAATTGTATTTCGCAAATAGTCAACAAATTCTTCTGTAGCATCTGCCTGTAGCACTTTTTCTACTGAAAAATGTGGATAGCCATAAGGAACACCATCAGTAGGCAGCACGCCATATTTAGGGCCAGACCTTGTTATCTGTTCAAAATATACTTTAGCAAAGTTTTCGGAGTCATAAAAAATTATATAATGATTCTTGTATGATGTACTGCGAAAAATAAAAAGATATTCTTTTACACTATAGTTCACTAAATCCATGAAGATGTTTTTGTATCAATAATTTCCATTTGATTGATGGTGAATTGCAGGCTTTGGATAATATAGCAAATATGGTAAATTTCTTTTTGAATGTTGCGCCCTTTGCGGTCTTTTAAATATTTATCCAGCACCTGGTAACCACCAATGTAAAATTCGTAAACTTCTTTGGTAACCGGCTCAAACCATTGGGTTTTATTAATAAAAAGTTTTCCACCGTTCCATACAGCTTTTTCCACTACCTCATTGCCGACTCCTTTAAAATCAACATTGGCGTGGTTTCTTACATCAGCATGTTTTAGCAAATTTGCTTGTATTAGTTCGGAACCTAATTCACTAAGTTCTTCAAATATTTTCTTATCGGCGGTAAATGGCACTCTTGGGAAATCACTTTTTAAAAATTCGGAATATTTAGAACGATAGGTTGAACTATGAAGGACTGCATAAATATAGCCTAAGATTTTTTCTGAAGAATACTCCTGCTTATAAAGACTGTTTGCAAATTCTCTAAACTTTATTGTAAAATTTTCATTTTTTACATTTGAATATAAATAAAGTGGGAAGAGAACTGCGCCCCCTCTATAAAAAAGATTTACATCTGCAATTTTATCAGTTATAAAAATAAGATTCCATTCATCGCCTCCAATTACTTGTCCTGCTCTACCCGAGGCTAACGCAAGATTATTTTTCAAAAAATGTTGCATTAATTCTTTCCTTGGTCGATCAACAATAGATTCATGAAAGAATAATATTCGGTCATCATACGGCCTATACTGGCATGTTTTATAAAATTCTTCTTCATTATTAATCAATGAAAGATTATTTCTGCTTTTTTGCAAATCAAAAGAGGAGGTATCTGTTAACTGATATTTATCCGTAATTGATAAATTAGAGATTTCGTTATTTCTATAATCTGATATTTTTACTTGTAACTCTGGTTTATTAAAGTCGTAAGAAAAATGATCTCGATGTGTTTTTATACCGGAAGAATTTATTTGATAAATTTTCAATAAACTCCAAAACTGTTCATAATTTTCTTTTTGTTTATTATCTACAGGTTGAAAAATATATGATGGCGAAATAGGGTTTATTTTTTCCCATTTCAAAGATTTAATATTCTCTTCCCAGCTTTTTAGATATTTTGCTTTTCTTGATCCATAGAAATCTGAATAGAAAATTTCCTGTGGCGCACCTTTTGTTTTTACAAAAATAGATATTGCTACCCCTTGCTCTATATCAAATACATTTTCATCTTTATCTCCATCTGGGGTTTTTTCTTTCATTTTAGCGTTGCCGTGAAGATTTACAAAATACATTTGATTAAATGTTTTCATTAGACTTTGCCGCATTCCTCTAAAAGTAGGATTAAATAAAAAAGCATGATTTGTTATTATTCCAACTATCCCGTTTTCAACTCTGTCCATTTTTTCCTGTGCAAAACGAATAAATTTAACATAATCATCCTGCAATGCCTTTGGATTTCTTTCATTTAATTTTTGCCCATCAATCCATTTGTAACTTTCAATTTTTTCTTTAATCCAACTTCCATTATTTCTTGAATTGATTGAGTAAGGAGGGTTTCCTGTGATTACAAGTACAGGCTTATCTTTTACTTTCTGTGCTTCCCGGGTTTCTTCGCTTAGTGCTGGTAGCAAAGGAATTTTTATTTGTTTATCAGCTGGCTCTAAAGTATTTGTAAGAAAAATATTCAATCGTTCATTACCTTTCATAGTGTACCCTTCATCTTTTAAAAACTGGCTAAGCTTTAAATGAGCGATAGTATAAGGAGCAATTAAATATTCAAAGCCGTACAAGTTTTTAAGGATGTGCTCTTTAACAAGCAGTTTTCTTTTGGCACTATCTCTGGGAACTTTTGAAAAAATTTGCTTGCAAACTTCTAATAAAAAAGTTCCAGTACCTGTTGCAAAATCTAATACCGTTACTTTTTCCATATCCGCCAACCCCTCTCTATAGCCAAGCGTATTAACTATTATGTCATCAATGGCACGAACAATAAAATTCACAATGGGAGGCGGGGTATAATAAACGCCTTTTGCTTTACGCAGTTTTTTATCATAAGCAGCCAAAAAATCTTCATAAAAATAAATGAACGGATCTTTAAAGTCATATTCCTTATCTCCCCATAAATCTTCTTTTTTTGTGCTGCGGTAAAAGAGCTTTCTTTCCAGTGCCTCCTTTGCCATATTGTTTAAAATGGTCAGCACTTCTTCGATAATCCATTTGGTTTCTTTGTACTCAGGCTTTTCTAGTTCATCTAAAAAGTTAACCAGTTCTTTAATTAATTCGAATGAACCCGGAATAAATTGCTTGGCATTATACAGATCAACTTTTTTTACGCCTGCATTTAAAGCTGCCAGGAACAAACCATACACCAGATTTTGTGAAAAAGCGTCTGCAAATTCATCCAATGTTAATTCGTGAAATACATAGGTTTTAAAAGTTTCGTACAAACCCGACAACGTTCCTTCTTTGTGTTCCAAATGCTGCCTTTCAAGTTCATCCTTTAAAAAAGCTTTTAACCACTTTGCCCGTATTGCTAAAGCATGGGCAAGTTTTTTGGGATTGTCAATTTGCTGGGGTGCCTGCGAAAAGAAATTTTGTAT
>JBKJLT010000007.1:0-5812 GCA_046596765.1 Ferruginibacter sp.
TTGTTTGGGAAGTATCAATCCTTTAAAACCTTCTTTGCGTGCCTGTATGGCAATGGGCAATGCACCTTTTATGGGGCGTATTTCTCCATCAAGGCTTAGCTCGCCCATAATTACATATTCACTTAACCGTTCGGGGTTTTCAATTTGTTCGGTTGCACCCAATGTGCCAATGGCAATGGGAAGATCGAAGGCCGTGCCTGTTTTTTTTATATCGGCCGGGGCAAGGTTTACCACCAACTTGGTACGTGGCATGTAATAATGGTTGCTCTTGATGGCACTCTCTACCCTTTGCAGGCTTTCTTTAACGGCGTTATCGGGCAGGCCAACAATATAATAGTTTTGACCCTGATTGTTTACGCTTACTTCAACAGTAATAGTAATTGCCTCCACTCCATAAACAGCACTGCCAAAGGTTTTAACCAGCATGGGTAGATTTTATTTATACTTAGTTTTATAAAATTATTTTACAAGCATATTTTCAATTACTTTTTTTACCTGTAAAAGAGTTGACTGATTTAAGCTGGCTATTTTGTTTTGCATTCGTGCCTTATCAATTGTTTTTATTTGATCTAAAGCTATCATGTTTTGCTTTCCATTTAAAACACATTTAATTCTTGAAGGATAATTTTTTATAGTAGAAGTTAGAGGGGCTATAATAATTGTACCCAAATAATAATTCATCTCATCAGGAGACAGGATAACACAGGGCCTTATCTTTTTCATTTCTTTACCAATAGTGGGATCCAGGTTCACCCAAAATATTTCATATTGCTTCATTTCCATTCAGGCAGTTTTTCATCTTCAAAAATATCAGGTAGTAACAATTTATCATCATTATTTTTTGCCATTTTTTTAAATGCTGCTGCCCAGCCTTTTCGGGGGTCTTGATTTTTACTTTTTAAAAGAATACCGTCAGCATCTACGGCTATATTTATCTCCTCATTGTCATTTTCGATAATGCTCAAATATTTTTTTGGGATAACAATGCCCTTTGAATTACCTATCTTCCTGACTTTTAAAGTACGTGTTTCCATAAAATTGTTTTTGCTAAGATACATAAATGTTATAACAAATTATAACAACTAATTTATGTACCACGTCCATCTTAAGTAAAAAAGTTGACCCTGCCATTATTCTTAACCTGGGCTAAAAAGAGAGTACTAAAATACAGAGGTTTTCATTATGACATGACTATTAAATACCAGCGTTTAAAGAAACGGGGTTATCAGGACAGACCGTTTCTTAAACTTCCCAATGAAATTACAGATAAGCTTCTTTATCATTTTTTGTCGCTCCCAAACAGCTTAAAAAATCACATCTTCTCCAGCATATCCACCACACCTTCTCTCTTTAAAATTAAATAACCCAACCTGTCGTTGCAGATACCAGCTTTTTCAAAATCTGCACAATTTTAATTATTTTTAAAGATTTCGCATTTCACGAAATGATTTAGTATTTTTGAATAAAGTATTATTTTGCGAAACAGCAGTCATCAATGATTATTATAACAAAGGGAATTATTTATGCTTTTACAGCCAAGCACAAACAAGCAACCGTGCCACTTAACGATTGGTACAAAAAAACTAAAACCGCCCAATGGAGTAAGTTTTCAGAAGTTAAACTGACATTTAATTCGGTTGATTCGATAGGCAATGACCGGTACATATTTAATATTGGGGGCAATAATTTCAGGATTGTGGCTATGATACATTTTGACATCAGAACTTTATATATAAGAGGCATTTTAACACATCGTGAATATGATACTTTAAATAATGCCAACAGGCTGATTAACTTATAAGCTTACTTTATAGCATTAAAATTAAAAAAATGAAAATAGTAACAAACAGCGAATACCATACTGCATTGGCACAAATTGAAACTTTCATAGAAAAAGGGTTCAGCAACCTGACGAAGGCTGAAACAATTAAATTAGAAAATTTGTCGAAGGAAGTTGAAGAACATGAAAGTAAGAAATTTCCTATGCCTGTTTATACCAGTATAAAAGATATACTTGAATACTATATGTTTGAGAATAGAATAAATAAATCCGAGCTTTCGAAGCATTTGGAAATCCCAAATTCAACCTTGAGTGAAATTATAAACGGGAAGAAAAAAATTAATTTATCCATAGCAAAGAAACTTCATAAAAAACTGCATATTGATGGAAATTTTATTTTGGAAGTAGCCTGATATTTGGAAAGTGTAACTGGTTTTATTTTTCACAATTTCATGAGCAATACATTATTCACCACAAAACAACCTACATCCTCTCCAGCATCTCTACCACACCCTCTCTCTTTAAAATTAAATAACCCAACCGGTCGTTACTGATACCATCCTTTAATTGATAAGGAAAATACAACTGGTCATTAATCACCGATGTTTCAAAAAACTTAAAATCAATATTGGGATATTTTTTCAACTCTTCTCCTATCTCGTACAAATGGGTAGAGAGGATAAAGAGCGAATTTTTCATTTTAAGAAGTCCCTCAATTACTGTGCTGCTGCACTTCATAGCATCCTGCACATTGGTGCCTTTAAAGAGTTCATCTATCAGTATCAGCCATTTTTTTCCATCGCTTATTTTGGTAATAGTGGCTTTAATACGCTGCACTTCGTTGTAAAAATAACTTTCGCCTTTGCTGATGTTATCTACTACGTTGATATTGCTGAGCATACCATCAAATAGCGTCAATTTCATTTGCTTTGCCGGTACGCCCATACCAATATGCGCCAGAAAAACGCTGGCACCTACCGATTTAATGAAGGTGCTTTTACCAGCCATATTAGCACCTGTTAAAAACAAGAAATTTGTTTTTTGATTCAACACCACATCATAAGCCACAGGTTCATTTACAAGCAAATGATACAAACCTTTTGCCTCAATAACCGGTTCTTCATTTTGTACAAATGCAGGAAAAACCAGGCCGAATTGCTGCACTGCTTTGGCCATTCCGTGCCAGGCATCTACTTGTGCATACAGCACCACCAGGTCGAGCATATTGTGTTTATAACCATAGCGTATAAAATGAGCAAGCTCCAGTTTTTGCGCATTGGTCAGATCCTCTGCTTTATTGGTTTTTGCAACAATTTTAAACTGATCCTTTGTAATTATTTTTTCAATAGCCGCCAACACTTTTTGCAGGGGCGCAGGCATACTTTCGCCAACAAACAATTGCTGCAATTGCTGAAACCCTTTTATAAACTCGAAACAATGTTTGGCTGAATAAGTTACCAGTGCAAAATCGGGGCCGTGCAATAATTTATAAGTATATGCTTCAATGGATGAGGGATGAGCTGGAATAAGGCTGATCTGCGAATCGAAAAATTTTTCAACAACCATAACCGTTCCATTGCTGATAAGCTTTGGCCATTGCTGCTGTTTTTGAATGATGAGCTGCAGGGTTTGCTGCACTGCAACAATTTGTTCCTGCGTTTTTAATACGGTGCTGAAATTGATACGCAATTGTTCGCTGCCATGTGCGGTGCTGCAAAGATCCAGCTTCTGAAAGATTGATACATCCTCGCCGCTGTTAAACATTAAAAGGTCGGCAAGTGTTGTGTTGTCTATATCCATAAAGATTTAATATTGTAGATGTAATACTTAATATTTTGGGGGTTCTTTTGCTTAAAGTCTCTTAACAAATATTCCATATTAAATATTACCTGGTAAACAACATTCTTTGTCCTTTTGTTGCTTCATCAAAGCTTCCATTATTGTAAACCAGATTGCCGCTTACAAAAGTCTTTTCTATAGATGCAGGAAATGTAAAATTATCTAAAGGGCTCCAGCCACATTTGTACAAAATATTTTCTTTGGTTACGGTTGAAGGCAGATTATTGTTTACCACTACCAGGTCGGCAAAGTAACCTTCCCGTATATAACCCCGGTTTTCAATCTGAAAACAATCTGCAACGGCATGGCTCATTTTTTCGGCAATTTTTTCTAAAGAGATTCGCCCTTGTTGGTGATAATGCAACATCAACAACAAAGGATGTTGCACCAGCGGCAAACCTGCATGTGCCTGCTCATAAACTCCTTGCTTTTCTTCCCAGGTATGCGGTGCATGATCTGTGGCAATCACATCCAATCGGTCATCCAGCAGGGCTTTCCACAAAGCTTCTTTATTGTGAGGCGCTTTTATGGCCGGATTGCATTTTATTTTATAGCCCAGTTTTTCATAATCATTGGCTGTAAAATGCAAGTGATGCACACAAACTTCGGCGGTGATTCTTTTTTCCTTCAGCGGCATCATGTTGCTGAAAAGCTGTAATTCTTTTTCGGTGCTTATGTGCAGTATGTGTAAGCGGCTGCCATATTTCTGTGCAAATTTTATAGCAATCAACGAAGATTCAAAACAAGCTTCTTCATCTCTTATCAACGGATGATCTACAGGAGACAGAGCACCTTTTGCAGCTTTTAACCTGTCGTAATTAGCCATGCAGATACCTTCATGTTCGCAATGCGTTGCAATCAGCATCTCGCTTTCCCTGAAAACCTTATCCAGTGCTGCATGACTATCTACCAGCATATTGCCGGTGCTGGCACCCATAAATATTTTTACACCGCATACATCATGCTTATGATCGTTCATTTTTAAAACCTCATCAGCATTGTTATTGCTGGTACCCATAAAAAAAGAATAATTGGCCAGCGATGTATTGGCGGCAATGGTATATTTATCTTCCAGCAATTGCGGGGTTAATGCATTGGGCACGGTATTGGGCATTTCCATAAAACTGGTTACGCCGCCAGCAACGGCTGCTTTACTTTCGGTATAAATGGTTGCTTTGTGCGTTAGGCCTGGCTCTCTAAAATGTACCTGGTCGTCAATCACACCCGGAAAAAGATGCTTTCCTTCTCCGTTTATTTCGGCCACTTTATACTTTGTTTCAATTTGGCCTGCAATTTTCTCTATCCTTTCGCCATTAGTCAAAATATCGAGCGACTGAATTTTTCCTTCATTTACAAGTTGTATGTTCTTAAAAAGGTATTTTTGCATAAATTAAATACTGTTACCTGTTAAACTTAATATCTGATGCAATTTATTAAAAGCTTTTTCAAACTGTTGTTTTTTATTTGCCCTGCATTTGCAACAGCACAATCTACTTTTTTAACCCCGGGGTCAAAAGATGTACATTTTGTTGACCGCATGGAAATAAAGCAGCAAAGAAATACCCATCTTAATTTTTCGGCTGTAAGGCCTTTTAACAGAATGTATATTGTAGAGCAGGTTGAGTTTATTGACAGTGCACGGCTTGGTTATGTAGATAAGGTGACCCAACGCGATAAATATGCGGAATGGAACAGCCAGGGACTAACCGATCTGGATGAATACAACATGACCAGTTTTTTAATGAATAACAGCGAATGGGTAACCGGATCAAAAAAGGAATTTTTAAGCAAGCGGCCCGTGCTGAAAAATTTTTACAAAACAAAGCCAAACTTTTTAGAAGTAAAAACAAACAATTTTTTCCTGGCGGTGAACCCTGTTTTTCAATATGTTATGGGTGTGGAAACCGGTTATAAAAAACCCCTTTATTTAAACAGTAAAGGTATAACCGCCAGGGGTACCATTGGCAAAAAGATAGGTTTCTCTACCTTTTTAACCGATAACCAGGAAAGTGGACCGCAGTTTTTTCAGCAACAGGTAAGCACTTTGAGAGCGGTACCGGGCGTTGGTTTTTACAAAAATTTTAAAGTAGGCGGCTACGATTATTTTGATGCCCGTGGTTATATAACCGTAAGAGCCGGTAATGCCATTGATGTGCAGTTTGGTTACGATAAAAACTTTATTGGCAATGGTTA